>NZ_JBSFBZ010000018.1:0-111383 GCF_053593195.1 Saccharopolyspora sp. NPDC002376 | reverse complement strand
AGCTCGACGGCAAGATGGTGCTGGACGCCCCGTTCATCGACGTGGTCCGCGGCAAGCTGGGCGCGCCGTTCGTGTGGCCGCTGGTCGGCGACGCCGCGAAATTGACACAACCCCGGGTGACGCAAGGCATTCCGCAGGTGGTGTGCCGTGAGCACTTTTTGGTGCTGTGGCACCGGAAAGTGCTCACGGGGGTGAGGCGGAGCGTCAGGAAGCGGCGAGGTCTCGGGAGAGGGCCGTCAGGCGGCTGATCGCGCGGAGGTACTTCTTGCGGTAGCCGCCATGCAGCATCTCCTCGGTGAACAGCGTCGAGAGCGATTCGCCCGAGACTCGCACCGGGATCGAACGGTCGTAGAGGCGGTCGGCGAGGGCGACCAGGCGCAGCGCCACGTCCTGGTCGGGGGCCGCGTGCACGCCGCTGAGGTGGACCGCGGTCACGTCGTCGACCAGGCGGCCGTACTTCGAGGCGTGCACGCTGGCGAGGAAGTCGCACAGCACGTCGAAGTCGTCCAGCGTTGAGCCGTCGGTCGCCTCGGCGAGGCGGTGCAGCTCGTCGTCGCTCATCGGCGGCGGCGCGTCCGGCAGACCGCGGTGCCGGTAGTCCGGGCCGTCGACTCGCACGACGCCGAAGCGGGCCGACATCGCGTGGATCTCACGGAGGAAGTCCGCCGCCGCGAAGCGGCCCTCGCCGAGCTTGTCCGGCAGGGTGTTGGAGGTGGCCGCGACGTGCACACCGGCGTCGGTGAGCTTCGCGATCAGCTGGGTGACCAGCATCGTGTCACCGGGGTCGTCCAGTTCGAACTCGTCGATGGCCAGCAGCTCGTGCTCGGAGAGCCGCCGGACGGTCTCGGCGAAGCCCAGGGCGCCGACCAGGCTGGTCACCTCGACGAACGTGCCGAAGGACTTGCGGCCCTCGGTGGCGTGCCACAGCGAGGCCAGCAGGTGGGTCTTGCCGACGCCGAACCCGCCGTCGAGGTAGAGGCCGCGCTTGCCGCTGTCGGGCTTCTTGCGGCCGAACATCCCGCGCAGCCACGACCCGCCGCTGCTGTCGGAGTTGATCCGCTCGGCGAAGGTCGCGCACTCCCGGACGGCTTCCGACTGGCTGGGCTCGTCGGGGTTGGGCAGGTAGGTGTCGAAGCGCACCGCGTCGAACATGGGTGGCGGGGTCATCGCCTGGACCAGCTCGTCCGGGGTGAGATCAGGACGGCGGTCCACCAGACGCGGGAAACTCATGCGCTGACTCTATCTCCGGGCACTGGGCCGCCCGGCCGTGCGGGCACGTGCTCCTGCTCACCCACCACCCCGGCCGGGCCTCGGCAGACGTGGTGGGATTGGCGTGTGGTGGACAGGCTTTGGCCGCTGGACGGCGCGCAGCAGGTGGACGACGAGCTGGAACAGTTCTACACCTACCCCGAGCATCTGGAACGCCCCTGGGTGCGGGTCAACTTCGTCTCCAGCCTGGACGGCGCGGTCACCGTCGAGGGCGCTTCGGGCGGCCTGTCCGCGCCGGTCGACCAGCGGGTGTTCGGCTTGATCCGGGAGGCCTCCGACGTGGTCCTGGTCGGCGTCGGCACCGCGATGGTCGAGGGCTACCACGGCGTCAAGCGCCACGAGGTCCGCACGGAGCGACGCGAGCGCCTGGGCATGTCGGAGGTCCCGCCGATCGCGCTGGTCACCGCGCGCGCATCGCTGCCCCCGGACTCGCCGCTGCTGACCGACACCCTGGTGCCGCCCATCGTGCTCACCACCGAATCCGCCCCCGCGCAACGCCGGGCCGAACTCGCCGATGCGGGCGCCGACGTCGTCGTCACCGGGGACCGGGAAGTGGATCTGCGGGTGGCGCTGGACGCGCTGGACGAGCGCGGGCTGCGCCGCATCGGCTGCGAAGGTGGCCCGCGGCTCTTCGGCTCCCTGATCGACCAGGACCTCGTCGACGAGATGTGCCTGACCCTGTCACCGCTGTTGGCCAGTGGAGATGCCGGTCGGATCGCCGCGGGCGCCGGTGCCGAGCCGCCCCGGGCGATGCGGCTGGAGTCGGTTCTGCACGCGGAATCGCTGCTGCTCCTGCGTTACGCGAGAATGCGCGAGTGACTGTTGGGGCCAGCACCGACGAGGCGCTCGTGGCTGCTGCGAAAAGCGGCGACGCGACCGCCTTCGACCAACTGGTCCGCAAGCACACCGCCACCATGTACCGGATCGCCTACCGGATCCTCGGCGATTCCGCGGAGGCCGAGGACGCGGTGCAGGAGGCGTGGGTGTCGGCTTGGTGGGGCCTGGCGCGGTTCCGCGGCGATTCGGCCCTGGCCCAGGTCCGCCGCCGCAAACCCACGGTGCCGCTGGAGCCGACGGCGGAGGTGCTCTCCGGTCGGGACACGGTCGATCCGGAAGGCCACGCGGTTCGCAGCGAGGAAGCCGCGCTCGTGCATCGGGCCATCAACACGCTCGAACCCTCGCAACGTGTTCCCCTCGTACTGTGGGAGTTGGAAGGCTTGAGCTACGAGGAGATCGCGGAGGTGCGCCGCGCGGATCCCGGTCGACCCGCCGCACGGCCTGGTGGAACGCGCCCTCATGGACTTGGCGGTGCGCTACCTGCTGCCCGCGACGCTGACCGAGCAGATCCAGCAGGAGCTGACCTCCGCGCTGCGGGACGTCCTGGGCGCGGGAGCACCGGCGGTGTGGGTGCGCATCGCCGACGTCGAACCGCAGAGAACGACATGAGATTGGCGATGCGGCGCCCAGCCGCGCAAGATCAGATCGGGTGCGCGCATCCGATGCACAGCAGATCACGCCGGGCCGCGGCTTCGGCGCAACCGGGAAGGAGCGGTATTTCCATGGCTCAGAACAGCGGAGGAACCCAGGACGCGCAGTCGTCTTCGAGCGAGCGCGGCACCGAGAGCCGGCGGATCTCCGAGACCCGCACCAGCACGGCACCGACCCGACTGGCCGACGACACCGCGCAGGGCAAGACCACCATCGCGGCCTCGGTGGTGCAGAAGATCTCCGGGATCGCGGCCCGCGAGATCTCCGGGGTGTACGCGATGGGCGGCGGGGTCTCCCGCGCCTTCGGCGCCATCCGGGACCGGATCCCGGGCGGCAGCGGCACTTCCTCCACCTCCGGCGTGCAGGTCGAGGTCGGCGAGAAGCAGGCCGCGGTCGACCTGGACATCGTGGTCGAGTACGGGGCGTCCATCGTGGACCTCGCGCGCGCGGTGCGGCGCAACGTGATCACCGCGGTCGAGCGGATGACCGGGCTGGACGTCATCGAGGTCAACATCGTGGTCAACGACATCCACCTGCCCAACGAGGACGGCGAAGAAACCGTCCAGCCCGCCACCTCCCGCGTCGAATGACCGAGCGGTAGCAGCACACACCCGATCTCCAGGAGGACGTCCACCGAATGCCGGAGCAGGTTTCCGCCAGCGAGCTGGCCGACCGGGTGCTGGCGCACCCCTCGGTGGTGCGGCTGCACGGCGGCCGGTACGGCGAGATCGCCACCTACCAGCCCGGGCAGCAGATCACCGGGGTCCGGGTGGGCGACGACGCGGTCGAGATCGCGGTGGTGCTGCGGTTGGACCGACCGCTGCCGGGGGTGGTGGCCGAGCTGCGCGGCGAGCTGACCGCGGCCGTCGGCGGGATTCCGGTGGACATCACGGTGGCCGACGTGTTCGGCCCCGACGATCCGCCGGAGGGCGCATGATGGTCGCTGTGCAGCAGGATCCGGACACCCGCCGGGCGATCCGCGCGTTCGTCCGGGCCAACCACCCGGACGTCGGGGGCGACCCGGAGGCGTTCGCCGCCGGGCTCGCCGAACTGCGCGCGGGCCGCGACCGCTACGACGCGCCGATCGTGGTGGTGCACCGGCCGCGCGGGATCCGCGGGCTGCTGCACCGGATCCGCGACTGGCGAGCCCGCCGCAAGCAGCCACCCCGGGTCCGATGAGAGCCTTTCCCCGCACTGGTGTCGATCTTCGTCGGCTCGAGCACCGAGCCAGTCCTTTGGAGGGTTTGCCAGATGAATTGGACACAGACCGGTCTGCTCGCCGGGCTGATCCTCGGCGCGGCCGCCGCGATCGGCGGATTCACCGGTTTCCTGATCGCACTGCTGGTCGGTGTGCTCGGGCTGGTGGTCGGCCGGTTGCTGGACGGTGAGCTGGAGATCGGCGACATCCTCGGTCGCGGGCGCGACCGATGAGCACCGAGGCCGCCGAGCGCGCCGACCCGGCCGACCGGGGCCGGTTGCACATCAGCCGCACGGTCCTGCGCAAGATCGCCGAGCACACCGCGGACCAGGATCCGGGCTCCGCGCGTACGCGCCGACGGATCGCCGGGGTCGGGCTCGGCGGGCACGGAGCGAGCGCCCAGGTGTCCGGCCCGAACGACGCGCTGCGGGTCCGGCTGGACGTCGCGCTGCGCTACCCGGCGCCGGTCCGCGAGGCCATCGCGGCGCTGCGCACCCGGATCGGCGAAGAGCTGACGCGCCTGGCCGACTGCCAGGTGCGCACCGTCGACGTGACCGTGTCCGGGCTGGTCGCCGCGGATGCGCCACCGCGGGTGGAGTGAGGACATGCGATTTCTGGTTCGCCTGATCACGACGCTGCTCGGTGTCGCCGTCGCCGCTGCTGGAGCGGTGCTGGCGATCGAGGCGGTGGCAGCGCTGGTGCAGCCGGGCCGCGGCGGCCTGATCGTGCCCTGGCAGCGCATCCACGCCGCGCTGAGCGTGACGTCGTGGGACGACGCGCCGGTCCGGGTGACCGCCGCACTGGTGCTCGTGGCCGGGCTGGTCCTGCTGATCGTCGTGACGGGCTCGCGGCGTCGGGAGATCCGGCTGCACGACCCGGCCCCGGAAGTCACCGTGACCACCGATCCGCGGTCGCTGGCCCGGCTGGTCGGGCACCAGGTGCGCGACCAGGACGGCGTCGCCACCGCCGCAGTCACCGCGAGCGCCAAGCGCGTGCAGGTCAAGGCGAGTTCGCAGTTCAGGGAGGTCGGCGACCTGCCGGGTCGGTTGACCGAGACCGCCGAGACCGCCGTGCAGGACCTTCCGCTGCGCAGCACTCCCAAGGTGCTGGTGTCGGTGAGCACGCCCAAGGAGCGTCGATGACCGAGATCAAGCCGAGCACCACCCCGACCGGTCGCGGCATGGGCTTCGAACGCGGCGTGATCGTGCTGATCGCGGTGCTCGCCGTGGTGCTCGGCGCCGCAGCGCTGCTGGTCGGGACCGGCTGGCTCGGCCTGTTCCGGGCGCAGCGCCCGCTGGCTGATCCGATCCTGGTGCAGTGGCTGAGCGAGAACTCGCAGCTCGCCCTCGGGATCGGGATCGCGGTCGGCATCGCGCTGTTCGTCCTGGGCCTGTGGTGGGTGGTCCGGGCGCTGCGCCCGGAATCCCGCCCGGACGTGCGGCTGGAGCGCGGCAACGGCGAGCTGACGGTGACCGCCGCAGCGCTGACCGAGGCGGTGCGCGCCGACGCCGAACAGGTCACCGGCGTCAACCGGGCGCGAGTCCGGATGGCCGGTACCGAGCAGCGCCCGTCGCTGCGGCTGACGCTGTCGCTGCAGGAGGGAACTGACGTCAAGCAGGTGTGGGGAGATCTCGACGCGAAAGTCCTTTCCCGCGCCCGCGAAGCGCTGGGGACGGATACCTTGCCCACGGCGATCCGCCTGCAACTGGACCGGGCTCCCCGCCAACGCGTCCACTGACCGAGGAGGTCCGCTGTGCTCCCCCTGCAGCCGCCGGTGAAACCGATGCTGGCCAGTCCGACCGACGGCCTCCCGCGGCAGGGCGGCCTGCTGTTCGAGCCGAAGTGGGACGGTTTCCGCTGTCTGGTGTTCGTCGATCCGCAGGCCGACTCCCCGGTGCAGCTGCAGTCCCGCACCGGCCGGTCGCTCAACCGCTACTTCCCCGAGGTGCTGGCCACCGTCGCCGAGCACGTCCGGCGTCCGGCGGTGCTGGACGGCGAGCTGGTGGTGATCCAGCGCGACGACGTGGGCGACCGACTGGACTGGGACGTCCTGGGCGAGCGCATCCACCCGGCCACCAGCCGAGTCCGGATGCTCGCCGAGCAGACCCCGGCCACCTTCATCGCCTTCGACCTGCTCGCCCTGGACGACCGCGACCTCACCGAAGCCCCGCAGACCGAGCGCCGCGAACTGCTCGCCGGGCTCGGCCTCGACAGCAGCGGCCTGCGCACCACGCCGGTCACCGACGACCCGGACACCGCCGCGGAGTGGTTCCGGGTGTTCGAGGGTGCCGGTCTGGACGGCATCATCGCCAAACCCACCGGCGGCGCCTACCTGCCCGGCAAGCGGACCATGCTCAAGATCAAGCACTCGCGCACCGCCGACTGCGTGGTCGCCGGATTGCGCTGGCACGCCAAGACCGAACCCGGCACCGCGGTGGGATCGCTGCAGCTGGGCCTGCACGACGAGCACGGGGTGCTGCACCACGTCGGCGTCGTGGGCGCGTTCCCCGCCGCACGGCGACGCGAGCTGGCCACCGAACTCGCCGAGCTCATCACCGACGGCGAGCACCCGTGGCTGGGCGAGAACGCGACGGGCCGACGGCTGCCAGGGTCGGTGAACCGCTGGAGCAGCAGCGAGCAGCCGTGGGTGCCGCTGCGGCCGGAGCGGGTCGTCGAGGTCTCCTACGACCACACCGAAGGCGGGCATCCGGCCCGGTTCCGCCACACCACGCAGTTCGTCCGGTGGCGCCCGGACCGCGATCCGGAGTCCTGCCGCTACGACCAGCTGGACGAGCCGACGCGCTACGCCCTCGACGCGGTGCTGGTCGGCGACGTGGATCGCGAAACCCGTTCGAACGGGTAATGTCCGTCGCCGTGCACATCGCGGTGATCGGTTCTGGCGGCATCGGTGGAGTTCTCGCAGCGGCAGCGCATGCCGCCGGGCACGAGGTGTCGCTGTGCGTGCGAACCCCGTTCGACCGGTTGACGGTGGAAACCCCGGAAGGCACCGGAGAAGTCCCGGCATCGGTGGTGACCGACCCCGGCGAGCTCGGCGAAGCCGACTGGATCCTGCTGACCACCAAGGTCCAGGACGTGCCGAGCACGACCGGCTGGCTGCAGCGCCTGGACGACGGCCGCGCGCCGATCGTGGTGGTGCAGAACGGAGTTGAGCACCGAGAGTCGGTCGCCGCGATGAACCTGCGCGGCCCGGTCCTGCCCGCGCTGATCTACGTCGCGGCCGAACGGGTCAGCCCCGGCCACGTGGTCCGCCGCTCCCCCATGACGATGCAGGTCGAAGCGGGCGAAGTCGGTGAGCGCTTCGCCGATCTGCTCGCCGGCGACGCCCTGACCATCCGCCCGACCGACGACTTCCACACTGCGGCATGGCGAAAGATGCTCACCAACCTGGCCCCGAACCCCATTACCGCCCTCACCCTCCGCCGCCTGGACGTCCTCTCCGAACCCGACGTCCAGGAACTGTGCGCAGGCGTACTCGCCGAGGCGGTCGATGTGGCCCGGGCCGAAGGCGCGAACCTCACCCACTCCGACGCCGAACGGGTCCTGGCCGACTACATCGAAAGGTTCCCCCCGACAAACGGAACGTCGATGCTCTACGACCGAATCGCCGGCCTACCAACAGAACACGAACACATCACGGGCCCCCTCGTCCGAGCAGCAACCACCCACAACATCCCAGTCCCCCTCAACAGAACCCTCCTAACCCTCATGCGGGCACTCCACCCCACCAAGCTCCCAGCGGTCTGACCACCGGTCTCGGAGCACCTCCCGGGCCGACAAGGCTTCCCGGTGGTCACCGACCAGGATCAAATTCAATTGGAAATCAGACGTCTGATGTCCATTGAGCCCTTTTCATCCTGTCCGGCTGGTGACCGCGAAGCACGACCGACACCGCGCAGCGAGGGTCGCATGCGCCGCAGGCGCATAGCCCACCCCCGCAACCGGCACCGCCGCGGGTTCTCAGACTGTGCCCGCCCGACTTGGGCTCTTGGCGAGGACAGCCCGTTTGCCGTGTATTGGACATACATAAAAACGGGATCCCGCAGCCAGGCGACGTCTGAGGTTCCGCCACCCGCACCGCCACGCAAAACGAGCCTGGCAAAACCTCCTTGAAATTGCGGAAGAACTCCACAGACCGGGCGAGTTGTCCACAGCTCTCGGCGTGTCGGGCGCACGACTCACCGACGGTGAGGCGAGGCGGCGACGGGTGTGCTCAGTTGGCGCCGGTGTCCTTGAGTTTGTCGTCGTTCTTGGTGGTGCTCACCGAGCCGACTGAGGCTGCGACTACGCAAGCGATCGCTACCCATTGCCAGGCGCCGAGGAGTTCGCCCAGGACCAGGAGGCCGGCTAGGGCCGCTACTGCGGGTTCGAGGCTCATCAGGATGCCGAAGACCCTCGGAGGCATTCGGCGGAGCGCCTCGAGTTCGAGGGAGTACGGGATCACCGAGGACATCAGGGCGACCATCAGGCCGGCGACCAACACCGCCGGGTGCAGCAGGGACGTTCCTGCCTCGGCGATGCCGAACGGGGCCGCCACCAGGGCGCCGAAGGCCATGCCCAGGGCGAGGCCGGAGCCTCCGGTGGTTCGGCTGCCGAGCTTCGCGCCGACCAGGATGTAGCCAGCCCACAGAGCGCCCGCCAGGAGTGCGAAGGCCACGCCGACCGGGTCCAGACCGCCCTCGACCCGGGACAGCAGGAACACGCCGAGACCGGCCAGGACCGCCCACACGACGTCCAGCTTGCGGCGCGAGCCGATCATCGCCACCGCGAGCGGTCCGAGGAACTCGATAGTCACCGCCGCGCCCAGCGGGATCCGTTCGAACGCCTGGTAGATGCAGACGTTCATGCCCGCCAGCACGGAGCCGTAACCGGCCACCACCAGCAGCGTTTTGCGGTCCATGCGCAGCGATGGGCGCCAGACCGCCAGCAGGATCAGCGCGGCGAAGGACAGCCGCAGCGCCACCACACCGGACGCGCCCGCCATGCCGAACAGTTGTTTGGCGAAGGCCGCGCCGACCTGGAGGCTGACCACGCCCACCAGCACCAGCATCGGCGGCGGGATCGCGCCGAGCGCTCGTGCTGAGGCGTGCCCCAAGCTGAACAGCGGTCGCCCGCTCGACGATGCGCTCGAGCTGGTCTGCGCGACGTGCACGATCCCCCTTCGCAATCCGAGTTCGCCTACCGCCGCACGTTAGCTCGGCACCGCCGGGCCGCCCACCGAAATGTCAGGGCCCTCACCGGAGCCTCACCTCGATCATGCGATGCTGACCGGGTTCTGCCACCGCGCTTCGCCGACGAGGAGTACCCGTGCCGCGCACCACTCATCGGGCCGGGGCCGTGCTGCTGCCGTTGCTGCTGGTGGTCCTCACGGCGTGCTCCGCTGGCCCGTCGGACCGCCCGGCGGTCGCCTTCCAGGACGGCGACCAGCAGGTCGCGCCCGCGCCGCAGCCGCCGAAACCGGCGCCCGTCCCGGAGCTCGGCGGACCCGCCGACGACATGCTCAACTGGTCGGACTGCACCGACCAGACCCGCGACGAGCTGGGCGGCGCTCTACCGCCGGGCCTGACCGTCGACTGCTCGCAGCTGCTGAGCACGCTCGACTCGCCGGAGGCCCCGGAGCGCGGCACCGCGCGCAACGCGCTGATCCGCGTCGGCTCCGGGGAGCGCGTGCCGCTGGTGGTGGTCGGTGACATCGGCGGCGAGCCCGGCACCACCTTCGCCGCGCGGATGGCCGCGCAGCTGCCGCAGCTGCTGAACACCTTCGACATCATCGGCATGGACCGGCGCGGCACCGGCGAGTCCGATCCGGCCGACTGCGTGCCGCAGCCGCAGCGCGAGGACATCGTCGGCTTCGACGCGCGCGCCACCGACCGCGCCGACCTGGACCGGCTGCTGGACTCGGTGCTGCGCGCCAGCCAGGAGTGCCTGCTCGACCTCGACGAGCGGCTGCAGGCCTACGACACCTGGCGGGCCGCCTCCGACCTCGAAGAACTCCGCCTGGACTTGGGCGTGCCGAAGCTGCACGCGATCGGCCGCGGCGAAGCGTCCCGGCTGCTGACCACCTACGCCGAGCGGTTCCCGACCTCGGTGGGCCGGCTGGTGCTGGACGGTGCGCCGGACCCGACCCGCGACGCCATCGGGCAGGCGGAGCTCCAGGCGCAGAGCGCGGAGGAGGTCTTCGACGTTTTCGCCGCGGACTGCAGCAGTCGCGGCTGCCCGCTCGGCCCGGATCCGCGCAAGGCGGTCAGCGATCTCATCGACCGCACGCGCAAGGATCCGCTACCGGCTCCGGAGACCTCCGTCGGCAGCGGTCGTGTGGTGCAGGCGATCTTGCTCGGACTGGCGGACCGCAACAGCTGGCCCGCGCTGGCCGATGCGTTGGCCGCAGCGAACCGCGGTGACGGTGCTGGGCTGGCGAAGATCAGCGCGCCGCTGGTCACCGCGCAGGGTGCCAACCCGCCGTGGCTGGACGGCGAGCTGATCACCAGCTGCAACGACACCACGCTGCGGGTGCCGCCGCAGCGCGCCAGCGAGCTAGCGACGGACTTGGTGAGCAGGTTCCCGCTGTTCGGCGGTGCCGCAGCTCAGCGGCTGGTGTGGTGCGGGTCGTGGCCGGTCCCGCAGCAACCGCTGCCCGCGCCGCGCCGCCCCGACCTGCCGCCGATCCCGGTGATCAGCACCGCGAACGATCCGATGGTGCTGGAGTCGGGCAGCGAGCACCTGGCCGAGCAGCTGCCGACCGGCGTGCTGGTGCGCTGGCAGGGCGCCGGGCACGGTGCGATCGGCCGTTCCCAGTGCGCCACCGACGCCGTCAGCAAGTTCCTGCTGCAGGGCGCCGTCCCGACGGACGGCATGGCCTGCCCGGAGTGATCCCGCAAACACCCCGGGCAGACCCACGCCGCTCAGCCGCAGCTGGGGCAGCAGCCACAGGATGGACCGCTGCAGCTACCGCAGCAGCTGCAACCACCCTTGGCTTGCGGAGCGCGCTCGACTTCGGTGCGGACCATGTTGGCCTCCCGCTTCGTGGGAAATACAGCACGTGCGATGGTGCACGCCAACGGAGCAATGGCGACACCGCCGCCCGAGCGAACCGATGTGCTCCATCGAGCTGCTCGGAACCCATCAATCCATTGCAATCAGTAGCGGGTATCGAGAACGCTCCCGGCGAATCCGGCATGCGGGTGAAATGATCAGTTCCTCCGACCGAAGGAGCTCCATGCTCGACCGTGCCATCCTGCTGATCACCGGCATCCAGGCCGCCGGGAAGTCGACGATCGCGCAAGGCATCGCCGAACGCCTGCCCCGCTCGGTGCACCTGCGAGGCGACGCGTTCCGCCGCATGGTGGTCGGCGGCCGCGAGGAGATGACGGCGACGCCGTCCGACGAGGCGCTGCGCCAGCTGCGGCTGCGGCACCGGCTGACCGCGCAGACCGCGGACGCCTACTTCACCGAGGGTTTCACCGTCGTCGTGCAGGACGTCGTGCTCGGCGAACACCTGACCGAGCTGGTCGAGCACGTCCGCAGCCGTCCGCTGCTGGTGGTCGTGCTCGCCCCGGACGTCGAGGCGATCGCCGAGCGCGAAGTGGGTCGTGGCAAGGACGCCTACGGCATCTTTCAGATCGCCGAGCTGAACAAGGTGCTGCACGAGCACACACCACGCCTGGGCCTGTGGCTGGACACCTCCGACCAGACACCTGAGCAGACCGTCGAGGAGATCCTGCGCCGCTGGACGGAAGCCGTCGTCTGAGGCGCTAGAACGCCCACTGGTATTCCCGCTGGTACAGGTTTTGCTGCTGGTAGGTCGACTGCGCGGCGCCGGCGGCGAGCAGGCCGAGCACACCCAAGGCGATGAACACGATCAGCAGCACCCTGCCGCCCTTGGACATCACCAGCGGGCGCGTGCCGGGCGACTGGCGCGGTGGGTTCTCCTCCGCCTTCGCCTCGCCGAAGAGCTTGCGCGGGTAGGCACCGGTGAGCAGGTAGAAGTAGGCGTTCGTGCGGAATCCCCAGCGCAGCGCCGCCGCGGCGGCGTCAAACACCGGGCGCGGGGTGCGGCCCAGGACCAGCACGATCAGCCAGATGAAGAACGCCAGGACGGCCCAGCCGTGGGCGACGACCGCGCTGACCACCGCCGCCGGGATCACCAGGATGAGCCGGAAGAACACTGCCAGCCGGTTCAACTCCTCCGGCCGGACCTCGATCTGAACCGGGTAGTCCGGCTGGTCCACCAGGAACGGCGGGTACCGGTCGACGAGCAGCAGCTGGGACGCCGACACGCGCGCGTGGTAGCCGACGAAGAGGGTCAGGAAACCGGAGATCCAGTCCGGCAGGCGGCCGAGGAACAGCGCGGCGAACCAGCCGATGATCACCACCACCGCGGCCGCGATCGAGACGAACCACAGCACGATGAAGTGCGGGATGAGCAGCAGGATTCGCAGCAGGACGGTCCAGCGCCGCTGCAGCTCGGGCGGCGTGACGTCCAGCTCCGGGCGGAACAGGTCTGGTGGCTGCGCGGTCATCGGCGCCTCCTGTCCTAAGTGGATCGGGCTGGAGGTTACCCACCAACGCGGTAATCGGCAGATCGTCCGCAGCGCGGTGACGAGGCGATACGGTGGTGCTGTGGAGCGCGGCGAACCGGACGACCAGACCGCTCGCCTCGGCGACGACCTCGACGGGCTCGACCCGGAGGATCCCGAGGTCCAGGCCTTCGCAGCGCACCGCGACCGGATGCGCCGGCCGAACGCCGACGCCACCGTCGAGGGCATGCTGCGCGGCGTGGACGACTTCGCCCAGAGCGTCAACCGCACCGGCGGCCACCGCCGCCTCGTGGCGGTCGCAGTGGTCGCGCTGATCCTCCTCGGCGTCCTCTACACGGTCTGGAACGCCCTCACCTTCGTCATCAACACCTTCCGGCTGAACCGTCGGCGGTGGTGTTCGACTCGATCTGATCCTGCGACTGTGCAGTTGATCTTGAGTCGGATTAGCGTGGACGCATGGATGCAGGGACGCCGAAGGTGAGCAAGACCGACGCCGAGTGGCAGGAGCAGCTCAGCCCGAACGAGTACGCCGTGCTGCGGCAAGCCGCCACCGAGCCGGCCTGGCAGGGCGAGTACGTCGACACCAAGACCACCGGCATCTACGAGTGCCGCGGCTGCGGAGCGGAGCTGTTCCGCAGCCAGACCAAGTTCGAGTCGCACTGCGGCTGGCCGTCGTTCTACGACCCGGCCGACAGCGACGCGGTGATCCTGCGCGAGGACCGCTCCCTCGGCATGGTCCGCGTCGAGGTCCTGTGCGCGGCCTGCCACGGCCACCTGGGCCACGTGTTCGAGGGCGAGGGCTACGCCACCCCCACCGACCAGCGCTACTGCATCAACTCCATCGCCGTCCGACTGGTGCCGGCGGACTGACGATCATCGATCTCGAACTGATCACTAGTTCGAGTGGGGTGTCAATAGCAAAGTTGACGGTTGCGTCAAGCCTTGGGTAGACATAGGCTCGTGAAGCAACGCGGCCTCCTGAAGAAGATCGCCAAGGCGGCGAAGCGCAGGAAGATCCGCTGGGGATTCGCCCGAGAAGGCGGGAACCACACGATCTACCAGCTAGGCGAGATGCGGCTACCGATTCCGAGACACAGCGAGATCGGTGAGAACACCGCCATGGACATCTTCAAGGAGTGCCAGAAGGAACTCGGGGAGAAGTGGTGGCTGTGATGACGACCTACGACGTGCACGTCACTCGTGACGGAAAGTTCTGGATGATCAGGGTTCCTGCGGTCGAAAGAACAACCCAAGCTCGCAAAGTGTCAGAGATCAGGGAAATGGCGCAGGATCTGATCGAGATCATGACGGACAAGCCTGCTGGCGACATCGAGCTGGACATCCACATCGACCTCCCCGCCGAGGTGCAGGAACGCTTGGACCGGGCGGAGGCACTTCGAGCCGAGGCGGCTCAGGCGCAGGGGAAGGCCGCAGAGGAACTCCGCGGCGCCGCCGCCACCTTGCACGACATCGGCCTGTCCATGCGGGAGATCGGACAGGTTCTCGGCGTGTCCTACCAACGTGCTCATCAACTGGTGAGCGGCGGCCGGCAAGCCGCGTAGCCGAATCGCAACGTGAGATTGTCCTCAGCTGGATCAGCGGGTCAGTCTGTTGTGTCAGCGTTTGGCGCATGAGTTGGGAGCACGTGGTCACGTGGGTCGCCGCAGGACTGGCGATCGTGGCCGTCGGGGTCGCCGGGTGGCAGTTGGTGCTGGCCCGACGCGAGGCCCGTGAGGCGGCGCAGCAGACGGAAGCGATGCGCCGCCTGGTGACCGCCGCCGAGGGCCAAGCGGAGAAGGCCACGAAGGCGGCCCAGAACGCCCGCACGCAGGCGGAGCGGGCCTGGGAGCAGATCAAGCTGGCGCAGAGCCAGCTGGAGGAAGCTCGGGAGGAGCGCAAGACCAGCACGCAGACCGAGCAGTGGGAGTGGGCGTACGCGATCACCACCAGCGCCCGCGAGCTCGTGGACAGCAGCCAGGAGCTGATCCGCACCGCCATGGACGGCCAGGTCGCGCCGCACTACCGGGTGGCCGCCGACCGGCACTACCGCCAGACCGCTCAGCGCTGGCAGGAGACCATGGTCAAGGCGGTCGCGCGCACATCGCCGCCGCTGGAGACGCAGCAGCAGATCGTCCGGTTCGTCGACGTGCACCAGCGCTTGCACGGACATCTCGGCGTGCTGCTGCGCGCCGTCGAGACCGACACGCTGTCGCAGGGCGACGCGCTCAGCAGGCAGGTCCTGGGGCTGCGCCAGGAGTTCAACAGCGTGCACCGGCACCTGCAGCGCACCATCAGCGCGAACCTGTCCAAGCCGGACACCGCGACCCAGGCGAACCTGTCCAAGCCGGACACCGCGACCCAGGCGAACCTGCCCAAGGCGGACACGCCGACCCAGGCGAACCTGCCCAAGCCGGGCGTTCCGCCCCAGCAGATCGCTCAGCGGAACGACCGCGCGGGGTCGGTGCCACCCGGAGAACCAGGCGACCCCGACCCCGCGCGGGACATCGGAGCTCGGTTGACGCAGACCGTCAGGGGAGCCGGGTCACCAGGTCGGTGACGTCGACCCGGTGGCCCGTGTAGAACGGGATCTCCTCGCGGACGTGGAGGCGGGCCTCGGTGCTGCGCAGGTGGCGCATCAGGTCGACGATGCGGTGCAGCTCGTCGGCTTCGAAGGCCAGCATCCACTCGTAGTCGCCGAGCGCGAAGGAGGCCACCGTGTTCGCCCGGACGTCCGGGTAGTCGCGGGCTTCCTTGCCGTGGTCGGCCAGCATCTTGCGGCGCTCGTCGTCGGGCAGCAGGTACCACTCGTAGGAGCGCACGAACGGGTACACGCAGATGTACTTGCGCGGTTCCTCACCGGCCAGGAACGCCGGGATGTGGCTCTTGTTGAACTCCGCCGGGCGGTGCAGCGCGACGTTGCTCCACACCGGCTCGGAGGACTGGCCGAGCGGGGTCTCGCGGCGGAACCCGGTGTAGGCGGCCTGGACCTGCTCGATCTCCTCGGAGTGCCACCAGATCATGAAGTCCGCGTCAGCCCGCAGGCCGGAGACGTCGTAGACGCCGCGGACCACGACGCCGGACTCGGCCAGCGAGTCCAGGTACTCCTGGGTCACCTGAGCGGCCTTGGCCCGGTCCTCGGGCAGGGTGCCCTGCTCGATCCGGAACACCGACCACATGGTGTAGCGAATGGTGTCGTTGAGCTCGTCGTAGTTCAGCCGCGCCATGTCCTTATCGTCCCACTTCTCTGAGGGTCCCCGGCAGCAGGGCCCGCGTGATCTCCATCGCTGCGGACTCCCCCGTCGCGATGCACGCCGGGACCCCGACGCCGTGCAGCGCCGCCCCGGCCAGGGCCAGCCCCGGCACCTCGGCCAGCGCCCGTTCCACGTCGGCGACCAGGTCCAGGTGGCCCACGCCGTACTGCGGCAGCCCACCGCCCCAACGCACCACGGTCGACTCCACCGGCTGCGCCGCGATCCCGGTCAGCTCGGCGAAGTCGGCCTGCACCCGGCGCAGCACCTCGGCGTCGTCGAGCTGCAGGTCCGCGGTCTCGCCGAAGCGGCCGACCGAACCCCGCACCAGCAGTTCGCCGTTCGCGCCGCGCAGGTGCGGCCACTTGTTGCTGGAGAAGGTGAAGGCCTTCGCGGTGAACGGGGTTCCGTCGTCGTGGCGCTCGCCGCGCGCGATCAGCACGCCCGAGGCGTTCGGCAGTTCCGCGTCCGCGGGCAGCGCGAGGCCGACGACGATCATGGAGGCCAGCTCCACCTCGCCGAGCTTGGCCGCCGCGCTCGGCACGACGTCCTGGAGCAGTCGGCGCGCCGCAGGAGCGGGAACCGCCAGCACGACACCGTCGACGTCCAGGAACTCCGGACTCGGCGCCGCCCCGATCTCCAACCGCCAACCGGATTCGGTCCTGGCCAGGCTTCGCACCGGCAGCCCGAGCCGGAGCTTCGCATCGGCGGCGATCAGCAGCTGGTCGATCAACCGCCGGTAGCCGTTCTGGAAAGCACCGAACACCGGCAACTTCGGCGCATCGGGCTTCGGCGCTGGCAGCGCAGCGGAGGCCGCAGCCGTGATCGACTCCGCTCCCCCGTCCAGCGCCGCTGCCAGGGCCGGGATCGTGGCCCGCAGCCCGAGACGGTTCGAATCTCCCGCGTAGACACCGCCGAGAAGCGGCTCCACCAGCCGGTCCACGACCTCGTCGCCGACCCGGCCGCGCAGCAGCTCGCCGACCGACGCATCCGCACCTTCGAGCCGCAGCGGCGGCAGGTCTTTCTCCGCGCGGACCAACGACAGACCGGCGTCGGACAGCACGTCCTGCACCGACTCGGGCTCAGCGGGAACGCCCATGACGGTCCCGGTCGGCAAGCGCCGCGTCCGGCCACCAGCGCGCACGGACGCCGAAAAACCGCCCGGGTGCACGACGTCGTCGGCCACGCCCAGCTCGTCCGCGAGGCGCAGGACCTCGGGCCGCCGCGCCAGGAACGCCTCCGCCCCGACGTCATAGGACCGCCCGGCCAGTTCGACCGTGCGCAGCTTGCCGCCGACGCGGGAAGCCTGCTCGACCAGGACGATCTCGGCCTGCGGACCGAGTTCTCGGCGCAACCGGTGGGCGGCGGCCAATCCCGCGATGCCGCCGCCGACGACCGCGACTCGAGGAGCCATCACTGCTGCTTGCTCGCGGTGTGGACGAGCTCAACGACTCGGGTCAGCACCTCCGGCTCGGTGGTCGGTAGCACCCCGTGACCGAGGTTGAAGATGTGCCCGCCGGCCGCTTCGCCCTCGGCGAGGATCCGGCGCACCTCGCGCTCCACCGCGTCCCAGCCGGCGAACAGCACCGCCGGGTCGAGGTTGCCCTGCACCACCGGCGCTGCCGCGTCGGGCATGGCCGCGCGCAGCCGCACCGCGGCGTCGTCCAGCGGCACCCGCCAGTCCACACCGACCACGTCGGGTCCGGCGGTGCGCATCGCGCCGAGCAGCTCGCCGGTGCCCACCCCGAAGTGGATCTTCGGCACGTCGGCGATCTCGGCGACCTCGGCGAAGATCCGCTCGCTGTGCGGCAGCACGAACTCGCGGTAGTCGCGCAGCGAGAGCGCCCCGGCCCACGAGTCGAACAGCTGGATCGCGTCGACCCCGGCCGCCAGCTGCACCTTCAGGAACTGGAGCGTGGCCGCCGACAGCTTCTCCATCAGCGAGTGCCAGGTCTGCGGATCGGAGTGCATCAGCGCCTTGGTGTGCTCGTGGTTGCGGCTCGGACCGCCCTCGACCAGGTAGGAGGCCAGCGTGAACGGCGCACCGGCGAACCCGATCAGCGGCGTCTGCCCCAGCTCCCCGACCAGCAGGCGGACCGCCTCGGCGACCGGCGCGACCTGCTCCGGCGCCAGCTGCGGCAGCGCGGCGACGTCGTCAGCGCCGCGGATCGGCTCGGCCACCACCGGCCCGGTGCCCGCGACGATGTCCAGCCCGATGCCCGCGGCGTACAGCGGCAGCACGATGTCGCTGAACAGGATCGCGGCGTCCACCCCGTGCCGGCGCACCGGCTGCAGGGTGACCTCGCTGACCAGCTCCGGGGTCAGGCACGCCTGCAGCATCGGCACGCCCTCCCGGACCCGCCGGTACTCGGGCAGCGAGCGACCCGCCTGGCGCATGAACCAGACCGGGGTGTGCCGGGGGGTGCCACCGCGGGCGGCGACGAGGAAGGGAGCGTCGGAGAGGTCTCGGCGGGCCGAGACCGGCGCGGGATTCGTCATCGGGGGTCAGCGTCCGTACGTCGATCGATCCCCGGAGCACCGCACGGGCATGCCACGGCGGCGGACCGGGCTGGCAAAGCCAATCTTCGCATGAGGTGTTCTCCGGACTCGCTCTGCGTAGCGGTGCAGGTAGCGGAACCTCAGCGCCCACCTGGACTCCGGGACCATGGACCTGGGCATCACCAACACCTTCTCCTCGTCGGTGTCGACAGGGGAGCTTGGCGAGGTGGGGTGCTGATGGCCACAGCTGGTCTTGATCGGCGCGCCTCCGTGAGCACTCTGATCCGGCCGCTTAGAGTCGGTGACGTGACGGAGATGGCGGCGGCGCCCGACGTTTTTCGGCAGGCAGTTGCCACGTTGACGTCGGCTCGCCCGCGTGCAGAGATCGAGCTGTCCGAAGTTGGCCCGCCCAAGCGACTCGCCCCCTGGGCGCACGCGCTGGCCGCCGAGGCGAACGGTCCGGCCGGTGAGCTGGCCACCGCTCGACTGGTCCTGCTGCACGACCCGGAGGGCCAGGAGACGTGGGACGGCGTGCTGCGGCTCGTGGTGTTCCTGCGGGCCGAGCTCGACCCGGAGCTGGCCACCGACCCGCTGCTGCCGGCCGTCGGCTGGTCGTGGCTCACCGATGCGCTCGAGGGCTCCGGAGCGTCGTGGACGGCGTTGGGCGGCACGGTCACGCTGACGTCCTCGGCCCGCTTCGGCGACATCGCCGGACCGTCCCGCAGTCACGATCTGGAGCTGCGCGGGTCGTGGACGGCCACCGACCCCGATCTGGAGCCGCACGCGGCGGCATTCCAGGAACTGATCGCGAGCGCGGCGGGACTGCCGCCGGAAGGCGTCTCGATGCTCGGCCGTCCGTCCAACAGCGTTGCGCCGCACGACTGAGCCGCCTTCGTCCGATCACCGGCTGTGTCCGCCGACTCCAGCGCGTAAGATCCTGCGACAGGCCGAGCGTGCGACACGCCGAAGTCCATTTCCATTCGCGAAGTTCCGTCACCGGCCGCGAAACCGTTGAACACGCAAATTATTCACGATACGCGTTCATATTATGTCGGTTGGCCACGCTCCGACGTTACGGTGATTGCAGATAGTCACCCGAAAGCGTGACTTGATCATGCGCAGGTGCCAACTCGATCGGGATAGATACCCGATTGATCGTCCCACTGACCCGCTTGGGCGGTTACGCTGCCACCCGACGACACCACTTTCGGTCGATCAGTGGCGCGGCTGATTGGTCGAAAGTCCCGGTGCCGGTCGGGGGGCACGACCGACTCCAGGGAGGTAGTGACGTGGCTGCCGTCGGCTTAGGTCAGGCCGCTCGAACCACGCCCGCCGGCACTTTGCCGGCCAACATGGTCCCGCACCCGCGGGAAGAGCTGTTCACGGTGCTCGTGGTGGATGACCATCCGCTGCTCCGGGAGGCCATCGCCGCCCGGCTGCTGCAGATGGGCGCTGGCACGGTGCACGAGGCCGCATCGATGGCCGAGGCCAGAGCTCGCGCTCTGGCGACCGGTCCGTGCGACCTCGCCATCCTCGATCTCGGACTCCCGGACGGGACCGGCATCGAACTGGTCACCGAACTCCGGAGCCAGGGATGGCCTCGGATCGTGGTGCTCGCATCGTCCGATGACCCGTACGCGGTGCGGGCCGCCTTCCAAGCAGGTGCGCAGGCGTACCTGCTGAAGTCGGCCTCGCCGATGGTGGTCACCGACGGCGTGCGCCGCGTGCTCGACGGCGGGGTGTACGCCGACCCGAGCGTGGCGCCGGTGCTAGCCGCCGGTACCCGCGTACCCGGGACGGACAACACCCCTCGCGAGCTGTCCGGGCGAGAGGTCGAAGTTCTCCAGTTGGTGGCCGACGGCCGTTCCAACAAGGAGATCGGCGAGGCCCTGAACCTCTCCGCGCTCACGGTGAAGAGCCACCTGTCGCGGATAGGGCGCAAGCTGGGCACCGGCGACCGGGCACAGATGGTCGCGCTGGCCATGCGGGCCGGCGTGATCCGCTGATCCGGACGCCTACGCACCTGCACCGGAGCGGTCGGCCCGACGAGCTCGGTCGGAGTGGCCCCACGGAGCGGACCAAAGCACGTAAGGTCTGGTAGCCGTGGAAGCTGCAAGCCCCGAGACCGTCGGGTCCGACCGCCCGGAACCGGTGTTGTTGACCGAACCCGCCGACGGCGTACCGCCGGTGGTGGACACTCAGGCGGCGTTGCGCGCCGCCGCGACAGCGCTCGCCGCGGGCAACGGACCGGTGGCCGTGGACACCGAGCGCGCTTCGGGATACCGCTACTCGCAACGCGCCTACCTGGTGCAACTGCGCCGCCAAGGTGCCGGGACCGTGCTGGTGGACCCGATCGCACTGCGAGGTGAGCTCGATCCGCTGGTGTCGGCGCTGGCCGACACCGAGTGGGTGCTGCACGCCGCCTCGCAGGACCTGCCCTGCCTGGCCGAGCTGGACCTGCGTCCGGCGCGGCTGTTCGACACCGAGCTGGCCGGGCGACTGGCCGGCCTCGAGCGCGTCTCGCTCGGCGCGCTCGTGGAGCGCATGCTCGGCTACCAGCTGGAGAAGGGGCACAGCGCGGCCGATTGGTCGCGGCGCCCGCTCCCCCAGGACTGGCTGGTCTACGCCGCGCTCGACGTCGAGCTGCTGGTCGATCTGCGCGATGCGATGCACGACGAGCTGGAGGATCAGGGCAAGCTCGAGTGGGCGTTCGAGGAGTTCGAGGCCGTCCGCACCGCCGAGCCGGCTCCCCCGCGCGCCGAACCGTGGCGCCGCACGTCGGGCATCCACCGCGTGCGCAACCCGCGACAGCTGGCCGCCGTTCGCGCGCTCTGGCAGACCCGCGACAAGTTCGCCCGCGACCGCGATCTCGCACCGGGCCGGGTGCTGCCCGACTCCTCCATCGTGCAGGCCGCACAGGCCAATCCGAAGTCCGAGGCCGATCTGGTCGCACTGCCGGTGTTCGGCGGTCGGCAGCAGCGGCGCCGGGCCTCGATGTGGTTGCAGGCGCTCCGGTCGGCTCGACGGCTCGAGAACGACGAGCTGCCCGCTCCGGCCTCCCCCCACGACGGCCCGCCCCCGACGAACCGGTGGGCCGACCGCGATCCGGACGCGGCCGCGCGGCTGGCGGCAGCCCGCTCGGCGCTGTCGAAGATCGCCGAGGACCACCGGCTGCCGGTGGAGAACCTGCTGCTCCCGGACCTCGTGCGGCGGACCTGCTGGACCCCGCCCGAGGACCGGAGCCTGACCGCGGTGACGGCGTTGCTGCGCGAGAAGGGCGCCCGCGGGTGGCAGCTAGAGCTGACCGCTGAAGCGATCAGCGAAGCGCTCCACGCCACCGCGCCCTCGGAATGACCGCTCCTCGCTGACGGCACCAACAGCCGGTGGGCCGCGGTGCTGTCGGTGTCTGGAGAGTGGATGATCGACGCTGGCCGTCCCACGATCAACAGGTGAGACACCCGACAGGGGTGGCCGTGTGGTTACCGGCGGGTAATAAGCGCTAGAGTGCGGTTACCGGCCGGTAAGCATCTGCACGGACCTGGCCGGTCACCATCCATCAAGCCAGTGAGGAGCACGCCGTGGCCGCACCTGCGTCGGCACCCGCCGACAGCCGCAGCCGCCCCGCGGTTCGGGACGTGGTCTTCGTCGACGGCGTACGCACGCCGTTCGGCAAGGCCGGTTCCAAGGGCATCTACGCCGAGACCCGCGCCGACGACATGGTCGTCAAGGTGATCCGCGAGCTGCTGCGGCGGCACCCGGAGCTGCCGCCGGAGCGCATCGACGAGGTCGGCATCGCCGCCACCACCCAGATCGGCGACCAGGGCCTGACCATCGGCCGCAGCGCCGCGCTGCTGGCCGGGCTGCCCAAGTCGGTCCCGGGCTTCGCCATCGACCGGATGTGCGCGGGCGCCATGACCGCGGTGACCACGATCGCCAGCGGCATCGCCTTCGGCGCTTACGACGTGGCGATCGCGGGCGGCGTCGAACACATGGGCAAGCACCCGATGGGCGAGGGCGTCGACCCCAACCCGCGTTACGTCTCGGACAAGGTCGTCGACCCGTCCGCGCTGATCATGGGCTCCACCGCGGAGAACCTGCACGACCGGTTCCCGACGCTGACCAAGGAGCGCACGGACGCCTACGCCGCCCTGAGCCAACAGCGCTACGACGAGGCGCTGCAGGCCGGGAAGATCACCCCGGACCTGGTGCCGGTGTCCACCCGCTCCGCCGAGCAGGGCTGGGGCCTGGCCACCGCCGACGAGCCGCCGCGCCCGGGCACCACCGCGGAAGCGCTGGCCGGGCTGAAGACGCCGTTCCGCCCGCACGGCCGGGTCACCCCGGGCAACGCCGCAGGCCTCAACGACGGCGCCACCGGCTGCCTGCTGGCCGACGCCGAGACCGCCGAGTCTCTGGGCCTGCCGGTCGGCATGCGGCTGGTCGGCTACGCCTTCGCCGGCGTCGAGCCCGAGGTCATGGGCGTCGGTCCGGTGCCGGCCACCGAGAAGGCGCTGGAGCGCGCCGGGCTGAGCATCGACGACATCGGCCTGTTCGAGATCAACGAGGCCTTCGCGGTGCAGGTGCTGGCCTTCCTGGAGCACTTCGGCATCTCCGACGACGACCCGCGGGTCAACCCGTGGGGCGGCGCGATCGCCTGCGGCCACCCGCTGGCCTCCTCCGGTGTGCGGCTGATGACTCAGCTGTCCCGCCACTTCGCCGAGCACCCCGAGGTGCGCTACGGCATCACCACCATGTGCATCGGCTTCGGCATGGGCGGAACGGTCATCTGGGAGAACCCGAACTACAACGCAGGAGGCGAGCAGTGACCGAATTCGCCGCGCTGTTCCCCGACGAGGTCGTCACCAAGGCGCACACCCGCCTCGTCGACGCACCCGGTCTGGCCGGCAAGCTCGCGCTGATCACCATCGACAACGGCCACGACCACACCCGGCCGTCCACCTTCGGCCCGGGCGGGCTGGAGAGCCTGAACGCCGCGCTGGACGAGGCCTTCGCCGCCGAACCCGCGGCCATCGCGGTCACCGGCAAGCCGTTCATCTTCGCCGTGGGCGCCGACCTGTCCGGCATCGGCCGGATCACCGAGCGCGAGCACGCGCACATGATCGCCAAGGCCGGTCACGACGTGTTCCGCCGCCTGACCGAGTCGAAGATCCCGACCTTCGCGTTCGTCAACGGCGCAACGCTCGGCGGCGGTCTCGAGCTGGCGCTGTCCTGCCACTACCGGACGGTGTCGAAGTCCGCGGGCATGGTCGCGTTCCCGGAGTGCTTCCTGGGCCTGTTCCCGGGTTGGGGCGGCACCCAGCTGCTGCCGAACCTGATCGGTCCGGACGCTGCGGTCACCGTGATCATCGAGAACGCGCTGAGCCAGAACCGGATGCTCAACCCGAAGAAGGCCCAGGGCCTGGGCATCTTCGACGAGCTGCTGGACAGCCCCGACTTCCTCGAGGAGTCGATCCGCTGGGCGGTCCGCGTGATCAACGGCGAGCAGGCCGTGTCGCGCCCGGAGATCGACCGCGGCAAGGGCTGGGACGACGCCGTTGCCCGCGCCAAGGGCATCGTCGAGTCCCGCACCCACGGGGCCTCCCCGGCGGTGACCAAGGCCGTCGAGCTGATCGAGCTGGCCCGCGGCAACGACCTCGACGCCGGCTACGCGGCCGAGACCGAGGCGCTGGCCGACGCGCTGATGTCCGACGAGCTGCGCTCCGGGCTGTACTCGTTCGACCTGACCCAGAAGCGCGCCAAGCGCCCGGCCGGTGCGCCGGACAAGTCGCTGGCCCGCGACGTCAAGAAGGTCGGCGTGGTCGGCGCCGGGCTGATGGCCGGGCAGCTGGCGCTGCTGTTCGTGCGCCGCCTGGAGGTGCCGGTGGTCATCACCGACATCGACCAGGAGCGCATCGACCGCGGCGTGGCCTACATCCACGGCGAGATCGACAAGCTCGCCGCCAAGGGCCGCCTGTCGCCGGACGCGGTGAACAAGCTCAAGTCCCTGGTCACCGGATCGCTGGACAAGGCGGCGTTCGCCGACGCGGACTTCGTCATCGAGGCCGTGTTCGAGGAGATGTCAGTCAAGCAGAAGGTGTTCGCCGAGCTGGAGCAGCACGTCTCCGCCGAGGCGATCCTGGCGACCAACACCTCGTCGCTGTCGATCACCGAGATGGCCTCCCGGCTGCAGCACCCGGAGCGGGTCGTCGGCTTCCACTTCTTCAACCCGGTCGCGGTCCTGCCGCTACTGGAGGTCGTGCGCGGCGAGAAGACCGACGACGCGGCGCTGGCCACCGCGTTCAAGGTCGGCAAGAAGCTGAAGAAGTCCTGCGTGCTGGCCAAGGACGCCCCGGCGTTCGTGGTCAACCGGCTGCTGACCCGCTTCATGGGCGAGGTCATCGCCACCGTCGACGAGGGCACGCCGTTCGAGGTCGCCGACAACGCCCTGGAGCCGCTGGGCCTGCCGATGACCCCGATGGTGCTGCTGCAGCTGGTCGGCCCGGCGGTCGCCCAGCACGTCAACGAGACGATGCACGCGGCCTACCCGGACCGCTTCGGCCTCAGCGCCAACATGCAGCGGTTCGTCGCGGCCGGCAAGACCGCGGTGTGGACCGCCGACGAGCAGAGCGCCTCCGTGGGGGGCGGCGGCCAGGAGACGAGCGGGCAGATCGTGGACCCCGAGGTCGCGGCGCTGTGGGAGCAGGGCGACAAGCCCTCGACGTCGGAGCAGGTCCGCGACCGGGCGCTGAACGCGCTGGCCGAGGAGATCCGCTTCATGCTCGACGAGGGCGTGGTCGCGGAGGCGCAGGACATCGACCTGTGCATGCTCTTGGGCGCGGGCTGGCCGTTCTGGCTGGGCGGCATCACGCCGTACCTGGACCGAGCGGGCATCTCGGAGAAGGTCAACGGCAAGCGCTTCCTCCACCCGGGCGTGGCATCGGTCTCCGCCTGATCGAAGAACCGTGGAAGCGGGGCCGGGGTGAATCGTCCCGGCCCCGCTTTCATGTGCGTGAGGTCAGATGCCGGTTCTGCCATGATGGAGCGGACGGAGATGAGGTGATGACCGGTGACCGCGCTTGTTCAGCACGAACTGGGCCCGTTCACGATCGCCGATTGGCATGCGCTTCCCGCCCGCGAGGACGGATCGCGCCTGGAACTCATCGAGGGGTACTGGCTCGTGACGCCACCGCCCAGCGGACAGCACCAGTGGGCTGAGAAACGAATCATCTCGCTCTTCGATCAGGCGATCAGTGCGGCTGAACGCAACGATCTCTACGCGGTCGGCGGTATCGGCGTCGAGATCAGCACGAGCTATCGCTCGGCTCTCATCCCCGACTTCGTCGTCCTCGACACCGCACCGGTCGGCACGTCGTTCCAGCCGGGGAACGTCCTGCTCATCGGCGAGATCTGGTCTCCGGGCAACACTTCGAGCGAGCAGCAGGAGAAGTTCCAAGCCTGCGAAAGAGCTGGCGTCCCCTTCTTCTGGAGCGTCGCTCAAAACCACGGCGGCCCCACCGAACTTGCTGCGTACCGGCTGGAGAACGGCCGATACGTGTGCGACGAGACCGCTGCGATCGGTCAAGGGCTCGTGCACATCACGTCGAGCCCAGTGCCGCTCGACGTCAACGTGACCTCGCTGCGTCTCCCAGACCTGGCTCGCTAGGGCGCCGCGGGGAGTTGGACGGTCACGGCCAAGCCTCCGGTGGGGAGGGCTTCGGCCTGGACTCGGCCGTGGTGGGCCTTCGCCGCTGCTTGGACGATCGACAGGCCCAAACCTGCTCCGCTGCGGGCGGTTCGTTCGACTCCTGCTCGGCGGAACGGTTCGAAGAGGGCTTCCACCTGCTCCGGCGGGATGTTCTGGCCGGAGGACGCCACTCGCAGGGTTGTCCACTGTGGATCGCTGCCGATGGCGATCTGCACCCAGCCGCCGTCGACGTTGTGCCGCACCGCGTTCTCCAGCAGGTTGCCCGCGACGCGCTCCAGCAGTGCCGGGTCCCCCACCGCGAACGCCGGTTCGCCGCTGCACTTCACCCGCAGCCCGCGCTGGCGAACCTCCGGTTCCACCGCGCGCCGCGCTCGCCCCACCACCTCGGTGAGATCGACCGGTTCGCGCACCGCCAGCTCGACGCCTTCCGTGCGCGCCAGCAGGAGCAGGGACTCCACCAGGCGTTCCGCGCGCGCTGTGGCTTCGCGGACCACCTCGGCCATCCGGCGCAGCTCCGTCTCGTCGGCGTCGGGATCGGACAGCGTGACTTCCAGCTCCGTGCGGATCACCGACAACGGCGTGCGCAGCTCGTGGCTGGCGTTGGCGACGAACCGGCGCTGGGAGTCGAAAGCCGCCTGCAACCGGTCGAGCATCTCGTCGAAAGTGTCGGCAAGACGGGCGACTTCGTCGCGCGGACCGCTCAGCGCGATCCGTTCGTCCAACGACTCAGCCGAAAGCCGCCGCGCGGTCGCGGTCACTTCGTGCAGCGGTCGTAGCACCCGGCCGGACACCGTCCATGCCAGCAATGCGGCAGCAAGCACGACCGCCACGAAAGCCCCTCCGCCGATCAGCAGGACCTGCTGCCGCGCGGAGTCGCGCAACGCCTCCCCCAGCAACGGCGCCGGCACGTCCACACCGTGCACCCGGACGAGCGTGCCATCCGGTAGCTGCGGCACCGCGGCCACCACGTTGCCCACCAGGACCCAGCCCAACCACAGCAGCAGACCGCTGACCACGGCGACCAGCCCGGTCGCAAGCAGCGTCAGGCGGAGCCGGAGGCCGGGCCCGCGGCGGGAGAACGACCGGGCGGCCGCGCGCATCGGATCAGCCCCGAGCGTGCTCGGCGCGTCCCGCCGACGGCACCCGGTAGCCGGAGCCGACCACGGTCTCGATGACGCCCGGCTCGCCCAGCTTCTTGCGCAAGGTCATCATGGTGACCCGCACAGTCGTGGTGAACGGGTCGGCGTTCTCGTCCCAGACCCGCTCCAGCAACTCCTCGGAGCTCACCACGGCACCACCGGCCGACAGCAGGACCTCCAGGACGCCGAACTCCTTGCGGGTCAGCTCGATCTCGCCATCGTTCCGGTGAACCGTGCGCCGCGCCGGATCCAGCTCAAGCTCGAGCGCGGTGAGCAGCGGCGGCTGGGCCGGTGTCGCGCGCCGCCCCAGCGCCCGCACGCGGGCGACGAGTTCGGCGAAGGCGAACGGCTTGGCCAGGTAGTCGTCGGCGCCCAGGGACAGCCCGGCGACGCGGTCGGCCACCGTGCCGCTCGCGGTGAGCATCAGCACCCGCGTCAGCTCACCGGAGTTGATCAGTTCCCGGCACAGCTCGTCGCCGGACATGCCGGGCAGGTCGCGGTCGAGCACCACCACGTCGTAGCGGGTGATCGACGCCTTCTCCTGACCGCTCTCGCCGTCGTAGGCGACGTCCACGGCCATGCCGTCCCGCCGCAGCCCGCGAGCAACCGCGTCAGCCAACGGCTTCTCGTCCTCGACGACCAGGATTCGCACGCCCTCACCCTGCCACAACGCCCAGAACCACGACCCCGAACACGATCGATCCCCGGCACCCGCGTCCAACCCGCGGCACGCGATTTCAATGGAAATCAGACATCCGATTTCCATTGAAACCGCGTGTATGCGTCAGCCGTTGGCAGCGGGGCGCTCGACGTCGGTGGCGACTCGCAGCGGGGTGCGCGCGCCGCCGAACTTGGCCAGCCACTCGGTGATGCGTGCGGCGATGTCCTGCTCGGTGAGGCCGAGGTCGGCCAGCACCTCCTCGCGCGAGGAGTGCTCCAGGAACTCGTTCGGCACCGCCAGGTCGCGCAGCGGGACGTCCAGCTCGGCGTCGCGCAGCGCAGCGGCCAGCGCCCAGCCGAAACCGCCGTGCCGACCGCAGTCCTCCAAGGTGACCACCAGTCGGTGCTGGGAGGCCAGGTCGACCATCTGCTCCGGGACCGGCACCACCCAGCGCGGGTCGACCACGGTGACGTCGATGCCCTGCGCCGCCAGCCGCTCAGCCGCCGCCACCGCGAGCTCGCCGAACGCGCCGACCGCGGCCAGCAGCACGTCACCGTTGCCGCGCCGCAGCACGTCAACACCGCCGATGCGCTCGACGGCCGGGATCTCCTCGATCACCGGGCCCTTGGAGAAGCGCACCACGGTCGGCCCGTCGTCGACGGCGACCGCCTCGCGCAGCTCCTCGCGCAGCGTGACCCCGTCGCGCGGGGCGGCGACCTGGATGCCTGGGATCAGGCCCAGGATCGACAGGTCCCACATGCCGTTGTGGCTGGCCCCGTCGTCGCCAGTGACACCGGAGCGGTCGAGGGTGACCGTCACCGGCTGCTTGTGCAGCGCGACGTCCATCAGCAGCTGGTCGAACGCGCGGTTGAGGAAGGTCGAGTACACCGCGAACACCGGGTGCAGCCCGCCCATCGCCATGCCGGCCGCCGAGGTCATGCCGTGCTGCTCGGCGATGCCGACGTCGAAGCACCGCTCCGGGTAGGCCTCGCCGAACTTCTTCAGCCCGGTCGGGCCCAGCATCGCCGCGGTGATGGCCACCACATCGGGCCGCTCCGCGCCGATCTGCACCAGCTCGTCGGCATAGACGTCGGTCCAGCTCTTCGGGGCCGGCTTGGTCGGCAGGCCGGTCTCCGGGTCGATGACCTTGACCTGGTGCATCTGCTCGGCCTGGTCGTTCTCTGCCGGGGCGAAGCCGTTGCCCTTGCGGGTCACCGCGTGCACGATCACCGGGCCGCCGAAGGACTTGGCCATCTGCAGCGCGTGCTCCATCGCGCGGATGTCGTGGCCGTCCACCGGGCCCAGGTACTTGATGCCCAGGTCGGAGAACATCACCTGCGGGGCGAAGGCGTCCTTGATGCCGCTCTTGGCCGCATGCAGGCCGGTGTAGAGCGAACGGCCCACCACGGGCAGGTTGCGCAGCGTGCGGCGACCGCTCTCCAACGCCTTCTCGTAGCTCGGGTTCAGCCGCAGCGCAGCGAGGTGCTCGGCCAGGCCACCGATGGTCGGGGCGTAGGAGCGACCGTTGTCGTTGACCACGATCACCACCGGGCGCTCCTGGTCGGCGGCGATGTTGTTCAGCGCCTCCCAGCACATCCCGCCGGTCAGCGCGCCGTCACCGACCACGGCCACGGCGTGCCGCTGCTCGTCGCGCTGTTGGAAGGCACGCGCCATGCCGTCGGCGTAGGACAGCGCGGTCGAGGCGTGGCTGTTCTCCACGTGGTCGTGCTTGCTCTCGGCGCGCGACGGGTAGCCGGACAGGCCGTCCCGCTTGCGCAGCTGGTCGAAGCCGTCCTGCCGACCGGTGATGATCTTGTGCACGTAGGCCTGGTGACCGGTGTCGAACACGACCGCGTCGCGCGGCGAGTCGAACACCCGGTGCACGGCCAGGGTCAGCTCGACCGCCCCCAGGTTCGGCCCCAGGTGACCACCGGTCCGCGAAACCTTCGCGATCAGGAACTGCCTGATCTCCTCAGCCAGTTGCGCCAGCTCAGCGTGCTTAAGGCGCCTGACATCGGCCGGATTGCGCACGGACCCCAGCAGCGTCACCACTCCACCTCACTCATAGTGCTGGTCGGGTTCATTCGCATGCCGGGCCCGGCTGGCTGCCTGGCTCCGCCGCGATACATGGTGCGCCCAGTCTACGGAGCGGGCTACCGACGGCCCGGCGCGGTGTACGCCCCGCCCGGCCGCTCGCGGCCGATCGATGCTCCCGCGTACCGGTACCGCCAAACGGCCGCTGTTGCCGGTGCCCGAGCCATCAGCCGAGCGTCCACGCCCACCTGAAGATCGAACTCGCGGCCAACGTCTTCACTGCTCCAACACCTGCAAGGCAGACCGCGCAGCTTCCCGAGGCACCAAGCGCTGCGATGACTGTGACCGCCGCCGCGACCACCCTCGAACGGACTGTTGACTGCGCAGGTCAACGCTGCGGGGATCGTCACCGATGGCCAGATCCCACCGTTTCCCGGAGCAGCTGCGCCACGGACTGCCCGGGCCGGGGTGTCAATTTCGCGAGAAATTGACACCCTCTGCGTTCAGCTCCAGGGGCGCCAGGAGGGGATCGGGGCGATGTCGGGGCGAAGGTCGCCCCAGGGTGGGCTGTGCGGCGGGAGCTGCTGGAGTTCGGCGAACTCCAAACGGCTGCGCACGCGCAACCAGGCGACGACGAAGTAGGCACCGAGCGCCAGCGCGACGATGCCGACGATGCCGACGATGCACGTACCCAGGTCGCTCAGTGCTCGCCCGATACAGGTGGCCAGCAGCATCGAGCCGAGGATCGCGGCCAGGAATCCCACCGGCGCCCGGAACGCCGGGTGCGCCAGGGCCTTCGGTCCGCTGCGGTAGGTCGTGGTGCGCTCGACTGCCCACTTGCGCAGCGCGTGCCACGTGGGCAGATCCTGGGGGCCGGTTCGCAGCGACCAGGCGGCAGTGCCGCGGCGACGCACGATCGCCGCCACCAGCCTCGGGTCGTCGACCGGCAGCACCCACTGCTGCTTCCCCGCGACCAATCGCACCGCCGGTCCGCAGCGCAGGCGAACGCCGACACCACCGGGCAACGGCCACCAGGCCTCATCGGCGTCGATCTCACCGGGTTGAGCCAATGCGAGCTCGGCCAGCGGCAGCGCATGGTTTCCGGACCCACCGGTGACGTTCTGCACCAGCACCACCCGGTCCCGGCCGATCCGCAGCCGTGCGGAACCGGCAGGCAGGACGGTCTCCACGTCGAGTTCAGCCAGGTCCGAAGCGAGTGCGTTGCAACGCCGATACGCAACACGCGCCGCGAGCGGCGCAACGATCAGGACGACCAGCCCGAGCAGGCCGAGCGGCGCCGCGAAGATCAGGTCGACCACCACCTGCGGCACTGCGGCGAGCAACGCCCAACCCGCCCAACGGCGCGGAGTCCGCAGGTCCAGCAACCAACCCACCGCGGCGATCCCGATCCACACCGCCGCCCAGATCAGCGAGGACCCGGGCGCAGCCGCCAAACCGAGCAGCAGCCCCAACGCAGGCAGCACCACCACGCTCAACGCGCCCAACGCCAGCGACACCGGTCGACGCCCCGGCACGAATTCCGGTGCGGCACTGGGATTTCCGGGCACCGCCCGCGCCTCGGTCCCCGACTCGGGCGGCGCGGGCAGCACCTCCGGCAGGTGTTCGCGATTCGTCATCTCGCCGTTTCCATCCTCGGATCGACCCACGCGCCCGACGGCCACCAGGTTCACAGTTTCAATTGAAACTGTAATTTCCAGGCACGGCGAACCACAGTTTCAATTGAAACTGTGGTTCGCCAAGCGGAAGTTCGAGGCCGGTTACTCGTCGACGGGCTCGAGGAGGGCGATGCACTCGATGTGGTGGGTCATCGGGAACGCGTCGAAGGCCTGCAGGTCGCTCAGGCGGTAGCCGTGTTCGGCGTAGAGCGAGACGTCGCGGGCCAATGCCGCCGGGTCGCAGGCGATATGGACGATCCGGGACGGCTGTCGCGAGGCCACTGCGTCCACCACGGCGCGACCGGCTCCCTTGCGGGGCGGGTCCAGGACCACGACGTCGGGCGTCGGCAGGTCCTCGTCGGTCATCACGCGCTCCACCGTGCCCGCGCGGAACGCCACCTGCGGGAGGTCCCGGAGGTTCGCCACAGCGTCTTCCACCGCGCGCTTGGACGACTCCACCAGCAGCACTTCTCCGGTCGGCCCGGCCTGCTCGGCGAGCACCGCCGCGAACAGACCGACCCCGCCGTAGAGGTCCCAGGCCACACCGCCAGCCGGCACTGCGGCCAGCTGCGCGACGGTCTCGCTGAAGACGTCCGGCGCGGCCTGGTGAACCTGCCAAAAGCCCTGCACCGACACATCGAACGAACGTCCTGCGGCGGACTCGTGCGCCACCTCGCCGCCGCGGACGTGCCGGGCCACGGGACGCGCATGCCGCCGCTTCGGCTTGTGGTCCACCGCGGTCACGTGGACCTCGCCGCGCGAGTCCTCGACCGCAGTCAGCTCCGCGCCCGGCCGCCAGCGGCGATCGGTGACCTCCGCCATCGCGCCCGCCGCGGTGATCGGGCAGTCCTCCACCGGCACCACCCGGTGGCTGCGGTGCGCGCGGAACCCGGCGTTGCCGCTGCGGTCCACGGCCAGCCGCGCGCGCGTGCGCCAGCGCAGCAATCCGCCGGGCAGCTCGCGCACCTGCACCGGCCAGTCGATCCCGGCGATCCGCTGCAGCTGCTCAGCGACCACCGCCGCCTTCAGCTCGCGCTGGGTCTCGCCCGAGGCGTGCTGCCAGTCGCAGCCACCGCACCGGTCGCGGCCGAGCGCCATGTCGGCCAGCGCGCACGGCGGGCTCACCCGGCCCGCGGAAGGGGTCAGCACCTCGACCGCGTCAGCGCGGCAGAAGCCTCCCCCGGCGTCCTCGGTGACCTCCACGACCACGACCTCGCCGGGCAGCGCGTGCCGGACGAACACCACCCGGCCCTCGTACCGCGCCACGCAATGGCCGCCGTGCGCGACGGCACCGACCTCGACTTCGAGCCGCCTACCGGTCCAGTCCGGTTTTCCGGTCACCGCTTCCCTTCCCGTTGGCCCCCAGCCCGCGCCGCGTGGCGCCGGGCATCGAGGCCAGCTGCTGCTTCTTCTTCTGACGGATGCGATCGGAGGACTCCAGCTGCCACGGCACGCTGGTGACCATCACACCCGGCTGGAACAACAGCCGGCTCTTGAGCCGCAGCGCGCTCTGGTTGTGCAGCAGCTGCTCCCACCAGTGCCCCACCACATACTCCGGGATGAACACCGTCACCACGTCGCGGGGGCTGTCCCGGCGGATCCGCTTGACGTACTCCAGCACCGGTCGGGTGATCTCCCGGTACGGCGATTCCAGCACCTTCAGCGGCACCGGCAGGTTCTCCGCGTGCCACTGGGCGGTCAGCGCCCGGGTGTCCTCGTCGTCGACGTTGACCGTCACGCCCTCCAGCACGTCGGGCCGGGTAGCGCGGGCGTAGCCGATGGCCCGCATCGTCGGCAGGTGCAGCTTGGAGACCAGGACCAGCGCGTGGTTGCGCGAGGGCAGCACCCCGTCGGCTTCCTGCTGCGTGAGCTCCTCGGCCACCCGGTCGTAGTGCCGGTGGATGGCGGTCATCAGCACGTAGATGGCGGCCATCGCGGCGATCGCGATCCAGGCACCGTGGGTGAACTTGGTGATCAGCACGATCACCAGCACGCTGGCCGTCATGAACAGACCGAAGGTGTTGATGGCCTGCGCGCGCCGCATCCGGGACCGGGTCTGCGGGTCCTCCTCGGTGCGCAGCTTCCGGTTCCAGTGCCGGATCATGCCGCTCTGGCTGAGCACGAACGACACGAACACGCCGACGATGTAGAGCTGGATCAGCCGGGTGACCTCGGCCTGGAAGGCGAACACCAGGATGACCGCACCGGCGGCCAGGAACACGATGCCGTTGGAGAACGCCAGCCGGTCGCCGCGGGTGTGCAGCTGCCGCGGCAGGAACCGGTCCTGCGCCAGGATCGAGCCGAGCACCGGGAAACCGTTGAACGCGGTGTTGGCCGCCAGCACCAGGATCAGGCCGGTGAAGAACACCAGGTACCACACGCCCGGCGGGAAACCGTGGAAGACGGCTTCGGCCAGCTGCGCGACCAGCGTCTTCTGCTGATAGCCCTCGGGCGCGCCGATCAGCTGGCTCGCCGGATCCTCGGCGACCACCGCGCCGGTCAACTTGGCCAACCACAGCAGGCCCAGGAACATCACCACGGCGATGCTGCCCATCAGCGCCAGCGTGGTCGCCGCGTTGCGCGACTTCGGCTTGCGGAACGCCGGTACGCCGTTGCTGATCGCCTCCACACCGGTCAGCGCCGCGCTACCGGAGGAGAACGCGCGCAGCACCACGAACACGAACGCGACCCCGGCCGTCTGGCTCTCGTCGGGCACCAACCCGAAACCCGCGCTCTCGGCCCGCAGGTCCGCGCCGAGCACGAAGCTCTGGAACAAACCCCAGATGATCATGAATAGGATGCCGACCACGAAGGCGTAGGTCGGGATCGCGAACAGCGAACCGGATTCCCGGACACCGCGCAGGTTCATCGCGGTGAGCAGCACGATCGCGCCGACCGCGAACAGCACCTTGTGCTCGGCCACGAACGGGATCACTGAGCCGATGTTGGCCGCCGCCGAGGAGATCGAGACGGCGACGGTGAGGATGTAGTCGACCAGCAAGGCGCTGGCCACCACCAACCCCCACCGGCGCCCGTGGTTGACGCTGGCGACCTCGTAGTCGCCGCCACCGGAGGTGTAGACGCGCACGTTCTGCCGGTACGAGGCGACCACCGTGATCATCACGATTGCGACGAGCAACCCGATCCACGGGCTCACGGCATAAGCCGAGATGCCCGCGGCCGAGAGCACCAGCAGGATCTCCTCCGGTGCGTAAGCCACGCTGGACATGGCGTCGGAGGAGAACACCGGCAGCGCGATGCGCTTGGGCAGCAGCGTGTGCGCGAGGCGGTCGCTGCGGAACGGTCGACCGACGATCAGCCGTTTCGCTGCGGTTGCGAGCTTGGACACGGCACAGAGCGTAAGCGCAATGCGCGGCCAACCGGGTGGTTCTGCCGTCCGTTTTGCTAGCAGGTCACATCCCGGGGCCACCCCTGCCCACATCCGCACCTCACCCGGTACGGTGCACCAGCCCGGAACCGGCCGTCGTTCCCAGACCCGGATCCGCGGTCCTCCAGGTACCGTCAGCAGACGATCGCGAGATCGTCGCAACGCCAGCACATCCCCGCAGCGAGGAGACGAAGCTCGTGCACGTGGTGATCATGGGATGCGGCCGGGTCGGGTCGTCCCTGGCCGCCGCCCTGCAACGGCTCGATCACACCGTGGCCGTGGTCGACAAGGACCCCCAGTCGTTCCACCGTCTGGGCAAGGATTTCCGCGGCCAGCAGGTCACTGGCAACGGCTTCGACCAGGACATCCTGGTCGAAGCGGGCATCGAGCGGGCAACGGCGTTCGCAGCCGTGTCCAACGGAGACAACTCCAACATCGTCTCGGCGCGGGTCGCCCGCGAGACCTTCGGCGTGGAACACGTGGTCGCCCGGATCTACGACCCCAAGCGCGCCGAGGTCTACCAGCGCCTGGGCATCCCCACCGTGGCCACCGTTCCGTGGACCACCGACCGGTTCCTGCGGATGCTGCTGCCCGAGGGCGTGGCCACCGCGTGGCGGGAGCCGTCCGGCACCGTCGCGGTCCTGCAGCTGCCGCTGCACGAGGGTTGGGTCGGGCACCGGGTGTCCGAGGTGGAATCCACCATCGGCGCGCGGGTCGCGTTCATCACGCGGTTCGGCAACGGCGTGCTTCCGGAGGCCAAGACGGTCATCCAGGCCGACGACGTGGTCTACGTGGCCGCGCTGTCGGGCACCGTCACCGACGTCACGGCGGCTGCCCGCCACACACCCGAGGAGAGCGAGTAATGCGCATCGCGATCGCGGGCGCCGGCGCGGTCGGCCAGTCCATCGCGCGGGAGCTGCTCGAAGGCGACCACGAAGTCCTGCTCATCGAGCGCAGCGCGGCGAACTACCGACCGAGGAACATCCCCGACGCGGAGTGGATGCTGGCCGACGCCTGCGAGCTGGCCTCGCTGGAGGAAGCGGGGCTCGAGTCCTGCGACGTGGTCATCGCCGCCACCGGCGACGACAAGGTGAACCTGGTGGTCTCGCTGCTGTCGAAGACCGAGTTCGCGGTGCGCCGGGTCGTCGCCCGCGTCAACGACCCGCTCAACGAGTGGCTGTTCACCGAGGCGTGGGGCGTTGACGTCGCGGTGTCCACGCCCCGGATGCTGGCCGCGATGGTCGAGGAAGCGGTCAACGTCGGCGACCTGGTCCGGTTGATGACCTTGCGCCAAGGCCAGGCGAACCTGGTCGAGGTGACGCTGCCGGAGACCACGCCGCTAGCCGGGCGACGGGTCCGCGAGCTGAAGCTGCCTGCGGACGCGGCGCTGGTGAGCATCCTGCGCGGTGGCCGGGTCATCGTGCCGCAGGCCGACGATCCGCTGGAGATCGGCGACGAACTGCTCTTCGTGGCCACCGCCGACGTCGAGCAGCAGATCCGAGCGATCATCCACGATCAGCAGGACTGACCCCGAAATCCACCCGACCGGGTGCGCATCAGCACGATTTCACATGGAAATCAGACGTCTGATTTCCATTGAAATCGCGGAAGTCGTCGTCAGACACTCGAGCGGGGTGTTGAGTGCGAAAGCCGGTTGCAGCCGGTTGCAGCCGGTTTCAGCACTCACGACCCCGCTCTGGTCCGAGATCCCAGCTGAGGGACGGGTTGGAACTCACCGCGGGCGATTCCTCCGCCTCGGTCTTCTCCTGCTCCGCGACCTTCGCCGCTCGCCGGATCGCCCACACCGTGACGATCAGCGCCAGGCCGGTCAGCGGGTAGCCCATCGCGATCCGGGCGAACGCCAGCCAACCGGTCTGGTCGGCCTCGTAGAGCCACTGCTGCACGACGTACTTCGCGGCGAACACGGCGACCCACGCCAGCGTGGCCAGGTCGTAGCCGCGCAGCGCGCGCTTCTGCTTGCGCCAGGCGAAGCCCAGACCGTTCAGCGCCGACCAGGCGACGCCCACCAGCGGCCAGCGGACCAGCACCGAGACCAGGAACAACCCGCCGTAGATCAGGCTCGTCCAGATGCCCAGCAGGAAGAAGCCCTTGGCGTCACCGGAGCGGTAGGCGATGAACGAGCACACCGCCACCCCGATCACGCCCGAGATGGCCGGTTGCAGCGGTTCCTTGCGCACCATCCGGAAGATCGCGATGGCCACCGCCACCCCGATCGCCGACCAGATCGCCGGCATCAGGCTCATGAAGGAGCTGACCACCACGAAAGCCACGATGGGCACGGCGGAGTAGGCCAGTCCGCTGACCCCGCCCATCTGCTCCAACAAGGTGTTCTCGGCTCCAGTGGCCTGCTGCTCGCCAGTGTCCGACTGCTTCTCGGCCGCGTCCTGGGCGGAGAGCCCGGCAGCCGCTGCATCGCGTTCGCTCATGCGGTGTTCTGCAACTCGTAGTAGGGGTTGTAAAGCACCTTGCGGCCGTCTCGAACCGCGATCCGGCCACGGGCCTTGATGATGCGGCCCGGTTCGATGCCAGCGATCCGGCGGCGACCCAGCCACACCAGCGTGACGTCCTCGGTGCCGTCGAAGAGCTCGGCCTCCAGCGTCGGCGCCGATGCCTTCGGGCACAGCCCGACGCTGCGGACCCGCCCGAGCACGACGGCCGCCTGACCGCACTTGCAGTCGCTTGCCGGCTGCGCTCCACCGGCCAGGGACCGCTCCGACAGGTCGTCGGCGTCCAGCTCGGCGACGTCACTGGTCAAGCGCCGTACGAGGCGACGCCAGTAGCCGCCCTCGCTCTTACTCATCTAGCGCTCCTGTGCGCCCTCGGGGCTCGACTCGCGCAGCCCGTGCACCCCCAGCGTAGCGGCCATCGGACGCAGGGTCCCGCCTCCGGCGGGATTGCGAACTTGATCGCTCGATCGGATCAACATCGAGGCTGGCTTGCTTCTTCTTTGAAACGCCGAAGGCGTTTAGCCTCGGTGCTTGCACCGCCGCGGGTTCTCAGACGGCGTCTGAGACCTGCACTGCCACGCAAACCGAGTTGACGACAGCCTTCAGTTCTGGGACAGCGCGAGCGCCCCGCCTAGGCCGATCAGGGTGCTGCCGCTGACCACCTGTTGACGCCGCCACCAGCGCGGGTTTCGGGCCAGCTTGGCCGCCAGCGGACCCGCGAACGCGGCCACCAGCAGGTCAGCCGAGATGGCGAACACCACGAAGATCAGTCCGAGCACCAGGAACGCCAACGTCGCCGAGCCCTGCTCCGGGTGCACGAACTGCGGCAGGAAGGCAAGGAAGAACACGGCGGTCTTCGGGTTGAACAGCTCGGTGAAGAAGCCCTGCACCACCGCCGAGCCGCGCTGCCGCGGCGAGTCCTGAGCCTGCTCACCCGAGCCCTTGCGCAGCTCCCAGAGCGCGCGTGCGCCCAGGTAGATGAGATACGCAGCCCCGATGAGCTTCACCGCGGTGAACGCCACCGCCGAAGCCATCAGCAGCGCCGAGAGCCCGACGGCCGCGGCCAGCACGTGCACAGACGCCCCGAGGCCGTTGCCCATCGCCGAACGCACCCCCTCCCGGGAACCGCCGCGGATGCTCCGGGCCAGGACGTAGAGGATTCCCGGCCCCGGCGCGAAGGCGATCAGCAGCGCGGCACCGAGGTAGACCCACCATTCAGCAGCGTTCGGCACCCGCCCAACGTAGCGGCTCGGACGTCGCCCCGGTGCCGGGACGGCGTCCGAGTCCGGTCACTGCGGGGCCTGACCGTTGGCCTCGGCCTGCTGGGCCTGCTGGATGTGGCGCAGGATCGCCTCCGGCAGCTCGATGGGCAGCGGGGTGCGCACCGGCATCGGGTCGGTGCCGCGCACCACGATCGTCTCGTCGAGCACCGCGTACAGCAGCTTCGCGCAGTCCTCGGCGGACTCCGCCGGCCCGGCCGCGACGCCGCGCAGCAGCCAGCGCGGGCCGTCCACGCCGATGAACCGCAGCGCGGCCTTCGGCGAATCGGCCACCAACTCGACGCCCCAGTCGCCCTCCTCGGTGTGCACCCGGGCGCCGTCCTTGCGCAGCTGCTCGGTGAGCTCGCCGCTGACCTCGTTCCACAGACCGTTGCTGCGCGGTGCGGCGAACGCGCTCACGGTCAGCCGACCGACCGGGGTGACCAGGTGCACTGCGCGCACCGGACCCGACGGGTCGACCTCGACCTGGAGCTGGCCGCCCTCGGGCACCGGCAACCGCACCGAGCCCAGGTCGAGGCGCTCCACCTCGTCCTCGGGCGCCTCGGTCTCGTCGAACGGTCCGCGCTCCACGACGTCCTCGGCTTCGACCGCTGACTCCTCAACCACGTCGTCGGCGCGCTTGCCCCGACCGCGGCCCAATCCGAACATCCCCTCAGCCCTCCGTCCCGTGACCGGCCTCGGTTCCCGAGACCGCCAGCACCTGGTGCCCGCCGGTGGACCCGTAGCCCCCGGCGCCCCGCTGCGACGCGGGCAGCTCGTCGACCTCCTGGAACACCGCGTGCTCGACCTTCTGCACGACGAGCTGGGCGATCCGGTCGCCGCGCTGCAGCGACAGCGAGTTGTCCCGATCATGATTGATCAGGCAGACCTTGATCTCACCGCGGTACCCGGAATCGACCGTGCCCGGCGCGTTGACCACGCTCAAGCCGGCCTTGGCGGCCAGTCCGGAGCGCGGGTGCACGAAACCGGCGTAGCCCTCGGGCAGCGCCAGCGCGATGCCGGTGCCCACCACCGCGCGTTCGCCGGGTTCGAGCACCAGGTCGCTGGTCGTCACCAGGTCCGCGCCGGCGTCGCCGGGTTTGGCGTAGGCCGGCAGCGGCACGTCGGGGTCAAGTCGGGTCAGCAGGACCTTCACGTTCGACACGGGCGGCGAGACTACCCTGAAGTCGTGTCGGAAAGCGTAGAAGCGGCCAGCACGAGCGGGGACATGCCCGGTCAGGCGAATTCGACGGAGCCCCCGGTGTACCGGGAGCGGCTGTACGCGGCCTGGTGGTCCTGGCCGTTGCCCATGATCGGTGCCGTGCTGATGGCCGCGCAGGTGCACATGGGCTACCCAGGCGTGCGGGCGTGGCTGCCGTACGCGGTGCTGGTGCCGTTGGCGATCGCCATCCCGCTGTGGCTGGGTCGCACCAAGGTGGAAGTCCTCGGCGGCGAGCTGTGGGTGGGTGACGCGCACCTGCCGCTGCGGTTCATCGACGAGGTCGAGGTCATCGCGCCGCAGGAGCGGCGCAAGGCACTGGGTCCGGACCTGGATCCGGCCGCGTTCATGGTGCACCGCTCCTCGATCCGCACCTCGGTGCGGATCTGGTTGGACGACGCGAACGACCCGACCCCGTACTGGGTGGTCAGCACCCGGCGCCCCGAAGAGCTCATCGAGGCGCTGGGCAAGAGCTGACCTGGTTCGAGCGGGGGAAAGAAAACTGGGCACACGCCCTGCGTGTGCCCAGCCACTTCCCGGTTTCGTCGACGTCTGCGTGCTCAGGCAGCGCAGTCGCGGCAGATGAACTGGCCGTTCTTGGTCTCGGCCAGTCGACTGCGGTGATGAACGAGGAAGCAGCTCGCGCACGTGAACTCGTCCGCCTGCTTGGGGAGGACCTTGACGGTCATCTCCTCGCCGGACAGGTCCGCACCCGGGAGTTCGAAGTTCTCCGCGATCGCCCCTTCGTCCTCGTCGACGACGCCCGATTGCGCATCGTTGCGTCGCGCCTTCAGCTCCTCCAACGAGTCCTCGGCCATATCCTCGGACTCGCGGCGCGGAGCGTCGTAGTCGGTCGCCATCGTGATTCACCCCTGCGTTTGTGGAGACTGCAATGGTGTGCCGCTGGTAAACGTTCCAGGACCAGGATTTGTGCCCGGTGGCGCAGTGATCGTGGTCTCGCCCTGCAACGCGTTCAGTTCCCCCGTTATGAGCGACTTGCCTCATCCGGCACTCCGTGAGGCGCCGAGAGGGTAGCTCATGGCGGATCCGCACATGCAGCAGGTCACCCATAGGTGTGGTGTTCACTGCATCCACAGCCTCCCGGAGATCGATCCGGCACGACATCCGGCTGTCGCCATCGGTTGCCCGCCAGGACGTCCTGCGATGCCGTGCGCTGGCAATTCAGCCCGACCACATCGATTCAGCGGTGGTGTTGGGCCCGCCGCGACACAGCTACTGCCTCCGGCGCCGCACGACGGGGGTTCTGCGCATAGGCTTGATCCAGTGCACTGGTAGGAGCATCCAAGGAGGGGCGGGTCGTGGCAGCCGTTGGTGCAAGAGGGGGACGACGAGCCGGGTACCGGCGCCGTCGACCACTGCCCGCTCTGCTGGTGCTCGTCTGCCTCGTGGTGGCAGCCGGGTTCCTGTGGACGCGCGTTTTCGACTCCGTGCTGGACATCGAAGCCGCCACCACCTGCCCCCCGCCGACACCACCGACCGCCTCGCCGGCCGGTGAGCCGATGCCCGAGCAGGCGCCGCTGGGCAGCATGCTCAAGCGTGACGCGCTGGACTCGACCAACCCGATCCCGCCCCAGGACGTGCAGGTGCGGGTGCTCAACGGCAACGGGGAGGCCCGGCAGGCCACCCTGGTCAGCAGTGAGCTGGCCAGTCTCGGCTTCGCCAAGGGCGGCGCGGACAACGACCCGTCCTACGTCAACTACGACCTGAAGTGCCATGGCCAGATCCGCTTCGGCGCCGCCGGGGCGAGCGCGGCCCGCACGCTGAGCCTGATCACGCCGTGCGCTCAGCTGGTCCGCGACGAGCGGCCAGACGCCAGCGTCGACTTCGCGCTCGGGAAGAAGTTCAAGGACATCAAGACCACCTCCGAGGCCAAGCAGGTGCTCCAGGAGCTGGAGAACTGGGTCCCGCAGCGCGACCAGCAGGGCGGGGCGCACCAGGAGGTCTCACCTCCGCAGATCAGCAAGGACCTGCTGGAGAAGGCCCGCGACGTCCACTGCTGAGCGCCGTGAGCGCGCGGAAGGGTCCGCGCGCTCACGATCTCGAACTGCTGCTCAGACCTGACCTGCGTCGGCTTCGCGGAGCGCTCCGGTGAGCTCCTCGGCGATGCCAGGTGTGGCGCAGATGAGCATTTCGTCACCCAGGTCGTCGGTGGTGCCGCGCTCGGGCAGGCGCAATTGGGCACCGGCCTCTTCGGCGACCAGCGCACCGGCCGCCCAGTCCCACCGCTTCAAGCCGACCTCGTACATGCCGTCCAGCCAGCCCGCGCCGACCGCGCACAGGTCCAGCGACGCCACACCGGCGCGGCGGATGTCGCGCACCTGCCCCATCAGCTCGCCCACGACCGCCGCCTGCGCCTTGCGGCGTTCGGCGTCGTAGGCGAAGCCGGTGCCGACCAGCGACAGGTCCAGCCGATCGGCGGCCGAAACGTGCAGGCGCTCGCCGTCCAGGAACGCGCCGTGCCCGAGGGCTGCGCTCCAGACCCGTCCGGATACCGGCTCGACCACCGCGCCAGCCACCGAACGCCCGTCGACCTGCGCGGCCAGCGACACCGAGTACCAGGGGAATCCGTACAGGTAGTTGACCGTGCCGTCGATCGGGTCGACGACCCAGCGCAGCCCCTCGAGCGCTTCCTCCCCTCCCTCTTCCTCGCCGAGCACCGATTCACCGGGGCGCAGCTCGGCGAGCCGCTCGCGGACCAGCCGCTCGACCGCGCGATCACCGGCCGTCACGACATCGGTTTCGGTACTCTTCGTGTCAACACCCCTGGTGACTGCTTCGTCACGCACGGTGCGGGCCAGTTTGGCGGCTTCGATCGCGATCTGCACCGCGACCTCGCGCAACGCCATTGCGTCTACCTCAGTTGCCAATCCCACGCTCACATCGCAACACAACCCGGTTAAGGTCTGCACACCTCGATCTGAATCGAATAGGAAGGATCAGCCATGGGGACTGCCCGCGGTTTCGGCGTGGATATCGGCGGGTCCGGCATCAAGGGATGTCCGGTCGACGTCGAAGGCGGCGTGCTGGCCGAGGAGCGGATGCGGATTCCGACCCCGCAACCCTCGACCCCGTCCGCAGTGGCCGACGCCGTCGCCGAGATCGTCGAGAAGTTCTCCTGGACCGGTCCGGTCGGCATCACCCTTCCGTGCGTCGTCAAGGACGGCACCGCGCTCACCGCGGCGAACATCGACAAGGGCTGGATCGGCACCGACGCGCAGACGCTGTTCGCCGAGCGGCTCGGCCGCACCCGCGAGGACGTCCTGGTGCTCAACGACGCCGACGCCGCTGGGATCGCCGAGATGCGCTCCGGCGCCGGCGCCGGGCACCGCGGGCTCGTCGTAGTGCTGACCTTCGGGACCGGCATCGGCAGCGCCATGTTCATCGACGGGAAGCTGGTGCCCAACACCGAGTTCGGGCACATCGAGGTCGACGGCCACGACGCTGAGTCCGAGGCCGCGGCCTCGGTCAAGGACAACCTGGACCTGACCTACCCGGAGTGGGCTCCGCGGGTCACCCGCTACATCCAGGCCCTCGAGCAGTTCCTGTGGCCGGATCTGATCATCGCCGGCGGCGGGGTCAGCAGGAAGGGTCACAAGTGGATTCCGCTGCTGGAGACCCGCACCCCGGTCGTGGCCGCGTCGCTGCGCAACGACGCGGGCATCGTCGGCGCCGCTACCGCCGCTACCAGCAACAACGCCTGACTCAGGGGTCTTCTAGCACACGACGGGACGCGCGGACTGCGCCTTGCAGCGGAACCGCACCCCCGGATCGCAGTTACAATGGAACACGGCCCACTTGGTTCGAGGCCCTTCCGTGAGGAGAAAGCACCGGTTTCACCTGGTGTTCTCCCCTTCCGCGCAGGGACTGGAGTCCGGTGGGTTGTTACCCGACCTTTGGCGGCCGAGGTTTCGCGCCCTCCGGCCAGCCCTGATCGACCGTCGCGAAAGGGCGTACGTGGCAGCCGCAGAAACCGCAACCCGACGCTCCAGCTCCGCCGCAACCGGCGGTGCCCAGTCCGAGTCGGGCCAGTCCCAGGCCACCCCAGCTTCGGAGGCGGCTGCTTCGTCTGACGACGCGCAGACGAAGAGCACCGCCGCGCGGAAGAGCACCAAGAGCTCAACGGGTGCGAAGTCGACGACCCGCAAGGCCGCCCCGAAGACCGCGGCGGCCAAGAAGGGCGCCAAGGCCCCGGCCAAGAAGTCGACCAAGTCGGCTTCCGCCAAGGGCAGCGGCGAGGGCATGGAGCTCGACGAACCGATCGAGACCGACTTGACCTCCCCGGACGTCGCCGACCTGGCCGAAGTCGAGGTGGAGATCCCAGAAGAGCCGGTTCCGGACGAGAACTCCAAGGAGTCCGGCGACTTCGTCTGGGACGAGGAGGAGTCCGAGGCGCTGCGCCAGGCGCGCAAGGACGCCGAGCTGACCGCCTCCGCCGACTCGGTGCGCGCGTACCTGAAGCAGATCGGCAAGGTCGCGCTGCTCAACGCCGAGGAAGAAGTCGAGCTGGCCAAGCGCATCGAGGCCGGCCTCTACGGCGCCGAGCGCATCCGGCAGATCGAGGAGTCCGGCGAGCAGCTCACCACCCAGATGCGGCGCGACCTGCGCTGGATCGTGCGGGACGGCGAGCGCGCCAAGAACCACCTGCTGGAGGCCAACCTCCGACTCGTGGTCAGCCTCGCCAAGCGCTACACCGGCCGCGGCATGGCGTTCCTGGACCTGATCCAGGAGGGCAACCTCGGTCTGATCCGCGCGGTCGAGAAGTTCGACTACACCAAGGGCTACAAGTTCTCCACCTACGCCACCTGGTGGATCCGGCAGGCCATCACCCGCGCCATGGCCGACCAGGCTCGCACCATCCGCATCCCGGTGCACATGGTCGAGGTGATCAACAAGCTCGGTCGCATCCAGCGTGAGCTGCTGCAGGACCTGGGCCGCGAGCCCACGCCTGAAGAGCTCGCCAAGGAAATGGACATCACCCCGGAGAAGGTGCTGGAGATCCAGCAGTACGCCCGGGAGCCGATTTCCCTGGACCAGACCATCGGCGACGAGGGCGACAGCCAGCTCGGTGACTTCATCGAGGACTCCGAGGCCGTCGTCGCGGTCGACGCGGTGTCGTTCACGCTGCTGCAGGACCAGCTGCAGTCGGTGCTGGCGACGCTGTCCGAGCGCGAGGCCGGCGTGGTCCGCCTGCGCTTCGGCCTGACCGACGGTCAGCCGCGCACGCTGGACGAGATCGGCCAGGTCTACGGCGTGACCCGCGAGCGCATCCGGCAGATCGAGTCGAAGACGATGTCGAAGCTGCGCCACCCGTCGCGCTCCCAGGTGCTCCGCGACTACCTGGACTGAGTTCCTTCCCGAAGAATGCCGCTGCCCGCGCTCTGCGGGCGGCGGCATTTTTCATTCGCGAGAACGAGCGCTCAGCCGCGCCTGCGAACCGTTCCGCGCTCCGACCGGATCGGAGGCGTTCCCGGTGCTCCGCCCCATCAGCGCGTTCCGACTTAAGCCTGGCCATCGACCGTTTGGTCGACGGTTCGGGCCGCTGTTCGCGACGTGTTCGGCGTCCGTTCGGCAGCAGGAGCGGTCCAACTCGTGAGATTCGTTGTTCGCTTCCAGCGGAAACGGCGTTCACCGATCACCGCCTGTTCTGTGATCTGAAACACCGAATGTCTGGAATAAGGTCCACACCGGACTCCGCTCTGATCGCAACCGGAACCGCATTTTCCCTTGTCACAAGGGTTTTCGCGGATTCGATCACGTTCCGCGAACAGCGCTGCTGCAACCGGGTGCTTCATAGTGACGACCGTCGCCGGTCGGCGCGGGAACACTGACTAGCGCTCGAGCGTCTGGAAGAGTGGAGGCAACGAGCACCGACCCCGCAGCCAGTGGGCCACCGGTGGTCGTAGCAGGATCGAGGGCGTCGGATGAAACCGACGCCGGGACGGAGGGAGATCACGATGCCGGGAACGCTCACCCGCCCCGAGCTGACCGCCGCCGACCGCTGCGACCGCTGCGGGGCCGCTGCCAAGCTTCGCGCCGTATTGCCATCCGGTAGCGAGCTTCTGTTCTGCGGGCACCACGCCCGCGCCTACGAGGACGGACTGCGCGAGGTGCAGGCCGACCTCCAGCAGGGCGAGCAGTAAACACCCGCAAGACGAGATGACCGTGCCCCCGCAGGGCTTCCTGCGGGGGCACGGTCTCTTTCCGGCGCCGGTCAGGCGGTGAGGTCGCTGAGGGCTTCGAGGAGCCGTCGGACGTCGGACTCGTTCGTGTAGTGCGACAGGCTCGCCCGCACGCCGCCCTTCGGGCCGATGCCGAGCGCGTGCACCGCCTCCCAGGCGTAGGAGTGGCCGTAGGAGACGTTGAGCCCCCGCTCGGCCAACTGTTCGGCCACCGCCGACGGCTCCAGCCCCCGCAGCCCGAAGAAGGCAGTGGGCGTGCACCGGCCCTGCGGAGCGCCGTAGCGCACCGCACCGTCCAACGCCGCGATCCCGTCGAACAACGTCCTGGCCAAGGCGTCCTCGTGGGCCAGAACAGCGCGGCGGGAGACCGCCAGACGCTCGGCCCGGCTGCCGTCGGCGTCGGAGTCGAGCTCGGCCAGGTGCTCCACTGCGGCGACGACGCCGACCATGGCGGCGAACGGGTTGGTGCCGAGTTCGAAGCGGTCCGGTGAGGTGTCCGGCGACGGCTTGAGCTTGTCCGGGTGCAGGTTCTCCAACGACCACGGGTCCCCGGCCACCACCGCGGCCAGGTGCGGTCCCGCCCACTTGTAGGCGCTGGTCGCGTAGAAGTCCGCGCCCAGCTCCGCGAGCTGCACGTGGGCGTGCGGGCAGTGCTGCACGCCGTCGACGTAGGAGATCGCGCCCACCTGACGGGCCCGGTCCGTGATCGTCCGCAGGTCCGGCATGGTGCCCAGCACGTTTGACGCCGCGGTGACCGCGACCAGCTTGGTGCGTTCGCCGATGAGGTCGGTGACGCGCTGCGCGGGCAGTTCGCCGGTCATCGGGTCCAGCTCCGCCACGCGCACCGTCGCGCCCGCGCGCTGCGCGTGCTGGATCCACGGCCGGACGTTGGCGTCGTGGTCCAGCTGGGTCACCACGACCTCGTCACCGGGCCGCCAGCCGTCGACCAACGCGGCGGCGAACCGGTAGGTCAACGCAGTCATGCTCGGGCCGAACACCACGCACGCGGGATCGGGCGCCCCTACCAGGTCGGCCACGGCCGCCCGAGCCTCGGCGACGACCCCGCCCGCCCGGCGGCTGGACTCGTACGGCCCGCCCACGTTGGACATCCCGATCCGGTAGGCATCGGTGACGGCGTCGATCACCGGCTGCGGCACCTGGGTGCCCGCCGCGCCGTCCAACCAAGCCCTGCCGTCCGCCAGCGCCGGGTACTGCGCCCGGACCTTCTCCACGTCGAAACCCATGCGCCGACCCTAAGAGACCGGTCACGACCGCACGCTGCGCCGAACGGGCCACTTCACAGTTTCAATTGAAACTGTAATTTCACCAGGAGCGGAGGGTGGCGATTCGCTCTTCGAGCTGTTCGACGGTGGCCATCGCCGTCGGCGGGCCGCCGCAGGACTTCTGCAGCTCGTTGTAGATCTTGCCGTGCGGCTTGCGGGTCCGGTGGTGGTGCAGCGACACCAGGGTGTTCAGCTCCTTGCGGAGCTTCGCCAACCGCTCCTGCACGCTCTGCGGCTTCGCGTTCGCGCGCTGCTCGGCTTGCTCGGCGGCCTTCGCCGCCTTCGCGTTGGCCTCGCGCTTGGCGACGTCGTCGAGCTGCTTGGACTGGCGCTGGCGCAGCAGCGCCCGCATCTGGTCGGGTTCCAGCAGGCCCGGCAGGCCGAGGTAGTCCTGCTCCTCCTCGGAGGTGCTGAAGGCCGCGGTGCCGAACGACGAGCCGTCGTAGATCACCTGGTCCAGCTCGGCTTCAGCGCCGAGCGCGGTGAACGACTTCTCCTCCTCGCCGGGCTCGTCCTCCTTGCGGTTGGCCTGGGCGAGCAGCTCGTCGTCCCAGCCGTCCTTCTCCCGGTGCGGCTTGCCCAGGACGTGGTCGCGCTGGGCTTCCAGCTGGCTGGCCAGCTCCAGCAGCACCGGCACGCTGGGCAGGAAGACGCTGGCCGTCTCCCCTGGCTTCCGGGACCGCACGAAGCGGCCGATGGCCTGGGCGAAGAACAGCGGGGTCGAGGCGCTGGTGGCGTACACGCCGACGGCCAGCCGCGGCACGTCGACGCCTTCGCTCACCATTCGGACCGCGACCATCCACCGGTCGTCGGATTCGGCGAACTCGGCGATCCGGCTGGAGGCCTGCGGGTCGTCGGAGAGCACCACCACCGGCTCGTCGCCGGTGAGCTTGTGGAGGGTCTTGGCGTAGGCCTTGGCGGTGACGTGGTCGGTGGCAATCACCAGACCACCGGCATCGGGCACGCCGCTCTTGCGCAGCTGCGCCAACCGCGTGTCCGCAGCCCGCAGCACGGACGGGATCCACTCCCCCGCCGGGTCCAGGGCGGTGCGCCAGGCGCGGGCGGTCTGCTCGGCCGTCAGCGGCTCGCCGAGGCGGGCGCTGAACTCGTCACCGGCGCTGGTGCGCCACCGCGCCTCGCCCGAGTAGGCCAGGAAGACCACCGGCCGGACCACGCCGTCGTTGAGCGCGTCCGAGTAGCCGTAGGAGTGGTCGGCGCGGCTGCGCAGCGAACCGTCGGCGTCGGGCTCGTAGCCGATGAACGGGATCGGCGAGTCGTCGCTTCGGAACGGCGTACCGGTCAGCGCCAGCCGCCGCACGGCCGGGGTGAACGCCTCCCGGATCGCGTCGCCCCAGGACTTCGCGTCGCCCGCGTGGTGCACCTCGTCGAGTATCACCAGCGTCTTGCGGCGCTCGGTGCGCACCCGGTGCAGGGCCTCGTGGGCCGCGACCTGCGCGTAGGTGACGACGACGCCCTGGTAGTCGCTGGAGGTGATGCCGTCGGCGTTGCGGAAGTTCGAGTCCAGCGCGATGCCCGCGCTGGCCGCCGCTAACGCCCACTGGTGCTTGAGGTGCTCAGTGGGGGCAACGACCGTGACCGCCTCGACCGTGCGGTCGGCCAGCAGCTCCGCCGCGACCCGAAGTCCGAAGGTCGTCTTGCCCGCGCCCGGCGTCGCGACCGCCAGGAAGTCCTGCGGGCGGGTCGACAAGTACTTCGTGAGCGCTCTGCGCTGCCAGGCGCGCAGTGGCCGAGAAGAAGTCTGCGAGGGGTCGCTGAGCACGGATCGGACTGGATTGTCGAGTTGCGCTTCGGACACGCCGGCTCGCCGCTCCTTCCTAGGTCTCCCCATACCTGAATGGCGAGGGCGAGCCATGGCACCGCCCTGCGAACACCCGCGAACTGGACTTCGTCGACTCGCTGCGGGCCGTCGTGCAGCTTACCTGCGCGCCTCGATCTTCACCGGCAAGGCCGCGTGGAGACGAATGCGACACACCGTTTTTCCGGGTCGGCGCTCATCGGCCGGGCCGATGCAGCATCCTTATGGGTGCCATGGGTTCGCTGAATTCGCCAGACAGCCGGGGACGCAGTGCAGCCACCGCACCGCGGGACGCCCCGGTGCGACGAGGACCACTGCGGTTGATCGCCCGCACCCTGGACAAGGCATGGTGGGACAACATCTTCTCCGAATCGGCGGCCGCCGCGTTCTGGCAGACGCTGTCGATGCCGCCGCTGCTGCTGGGTCTGCTGGGCAGCCTGGGCTTCCTCGGGGACTGGTTCGGCCCGTCGGTCGTCGACGCGGTGCATGGCAAGATCCTGGCCTTCTCCCGAACCGTGTTCACCCAGAACGTGGTGGACCAGATCATCGGCCCGACGGTCGCCGACATCCTGACCAAGGGCAAGGGCGAGATCGTCTCGGTCGGCTTCCTGCTGTCGCTGTGGGCGGGCTCGTCCGCGCTGGCGTCGCTGGTCGACTCGATCACCATGGCCTACAACCAGTACCTAGTGCGCAACAGCGTCTGGCAGCGGATCTTCGCGCTGCTGCTGTACCTGGTGTGCCTGGTGCTCGCGGTGGTCGGGCTGCCGATCATCGCGCTCGGCCCGAACTGGTTGCCGACGGTCTTCCCGCGCGACTACCAGGACGACATCGCCTGGCTGATCCAGATCTTCTACTACCCAGCGACCGCGATCGGGCTGGTCGTGGCGCTGGCCACGCTGTACAAGGTGGCGGTCCCGCGCAAGCTGCCCTGGCACCGCGGCCTGCCCGGCGCGCTGCTGGCGATGGTGCTGTTCTTGTGCTCGAGCATCGGCCTGCGGCTCTACATCACCTGGGTCACCGGCACCGGCTACACCTACGGCGCGCTGGCCACCCCGATCGCGTTCCTGCTGTTCGCGTTCTTCATCGGCCTGGCGATCATCATGGGCGCCCAGTTCAACAACGCGATCCAGGAGATGTACCCGGCGAAGATGACGCGTCGGGAGCGCCGCCGGTGGCGGCGGCTGGAGATGAAGCGCCTCGCGCAGCGCATGCACACCGAAGAGGGTTACCGCGCGTGGCGTAACGGCCAGACCGCGGACGAGGAGAGCGCGCCGGAGGAACCGGCGGAGCACGAGGCGCCCGAGAAGCCCGTCAAGGGCGAGACGGTGGAGCTACCGCGCAACGGCATACCGCTGCCGAAGCTGCGCAAGCAGGCCGAACCGCGCGGTGGCTGAGCGCCCCGCGCGGTTGCGGTCAGCGTCTATTCCTTGTCGCCGCCGGGCGGCAGGGAGTTGAAGATCTCCTTGCAGTCCGGGCAGACCGGCGACCCCGGCTTCGGCGACTTGGTGACCGGGAAGACCTCACCGCACAGCGCCACCACGTGCGTGCCCATGACCGCGCTCTCGGCGATCTTGTTCTTCTGCACGTAGTGGAACATCTCCGGCCGGTCGTCACTGGTCTGATCAGTGGTCTCGGTCCGGGTATCGGTCTCCGGCAGCGTCATCGTGCTCATGCCCCAATGATGCCGCACGACGAGCGCGAATGGTTCCGGACCGCGCCCGGCGGGTTCCGGAGGCCACCTCGCACGGCCGCGTCAGCTGTCGATGACCTGGTGCTGCCGGGACTCCAGGGCGTGGTGCGAGCGGCGGAACCGGTGTACCTTCTCGCTCTTCTTCGCCGGCTTGTCGTTGGCGATGAGCACCGCCATCCACGGCAACGGGATGGAGATCGCCAGGATGATCAGTGACAACCACCACAGATGCCACACCTGGAACACCACTGCCGCCAGCACGAGACACGGAATCCGGCTGGCCATCATGATCGCGTACCTGCGGCGACGCGTCGCCTGCTCGTCGTCCAAGGACGGCTTGGCCTCGGTGATCAGCACCGGGGAGTCGTCACGATGTGAACTGTTCACGGCGCTACCTCCACCATTTATGCTCCCACTTGATCGCCGCCACCAACACCCTGGGTGCCGCGCGGAATTCGTGGCTCGCCCCTGAGGTTGACCAGCGCGACGCACGCGCGAAACCTCCAGGGGTTAGATTCATCGGGATCCGAGTCGTGGAGGGTGAATGCTGTACGCGGTGAGCAAGCGGGTCGTCGGCGCGGTGGCGCGGACGATCTACCGGCCGAAGGTGATCGACGCGGACAAGGTGCCGACCACTGGTCCGGTGATCCTGGCGCCGAACCACCTCGCCGTGCTCGACAGCTTCATCGTCCCGCTGGTCCTGCCCCGCCCGGTCGCGTTCCTGGCCAAGGCCGAGTACTTCAACGGCAGCGGCACCAAGGGCGCGCTGACGAAGTGGCTGTTCAGCTCGCTGGGCGCGATCCCGGTGGACCGGGGCAAGGGCCGCGCTGCGAAGGAAGCGCTGGACGCAGCCGAGCAGGTGCTGCTGGACGGCGGCGCGTTCGGCATCCACCCGGAGGGCACCCGCTCCCCCGACGGCCGCCTGTACCGGGGCCGCACCGGTGTCGCCCGGCTCGCGCTGAGCACCGGAGCGCCGGTCGTGCCGGTGGCGCTGACCGGCACCGACAAGCTCCAGCCGCGCGGCAAGAAGATCCCGCGCCTGCACCCGGTCTCGGTGCGCTTCGGCGATCCGCTGGACTTCCGCCGCTACACCGGCCTGGACAGCTCGCTGCCGGTCCTGCGCTCGATCACCGACGAGATCATGTACGCCATCGCCGAACTCTCCGACCAGGAGTACGTCGACCGCTACCAGCGCCCGGGCGCAGCAGCAGCCTGAGTTCCCATCTCTGAATCGCGCCCCCACCCGGGTATCGAGAGGGGGCGCGTTTTCGTGAGAGTTCGGCGGAGTCGTATCCCGGCGCTCGTCAGGGGAAGTCGATGAACGAGGGCGCGACGTGCGCGGTCAACCACACCCCGTTCGCGCTGATTCGGAACTCGTGCCCGGCCCCGCGCATCTCGGCCGCTCGGACCGTCAGGACCACCGGGCGCCCACGCCGCGCACCCACCCGCCCCGCAGTCTCACGATCAGCGGACAGGTGGACGTGGTGGCGGTTCATCGGGCGAAGCCCCTCGCCCCGGATCGCGTCCAGATTGCGGGCGACGGTGCCGTGGAAGAGCAGGGCGGGCGGCTCAGCGACCGGCAGGTCGAGGTCGACCTGAACCGAATGCCCCTGGTTGGCCCGAATCCGGTCACCTTCGATCACGTACCGCTGCTTGTCGTTGCTCGCGACGACTTCGGCCAGTTCCTCCCGCGAGATCGGGAACCGGCGCGCGGCAGCAGCGGCCAACAGCTCGTCGACCGCCACCCAACCGTTCGCGTCCAGATCGATGCCGATCCGCTCCGGCTGGTGCCTCAGGTGCTTGGCCAGGTACTTCGACACCCGCACGACCCGTTGCTCGTCCATGATGGGCCAACGCTAGCCAGCCGGTCGAAACGATGTCGACCGGTTTTCCGCTCAGCCCTTGGCGGCCTTCGCGGCGGCCTTCTGCTCCTTCTTCCAGGTGCGGACCTCGTTCAGGGTCTGCTCGTCGACCACATCGGCGATCGAGCGGCGGGAGCCATCTTCGCCGTAGCCCCCAGCGGCCTCGCGCCATCCGGCGGGCTGGACGCCCCGCTGCTTGCCCAGCAGTGCGAGGAAGATCCGCGCCTTCTGGTCGCCGTAGCCCGGCAGCGCCTTGAGCCGCTTCAGCACTTCCTTGCCGTCCGGGTCGCCCTCGGTCCAAATCGCCTCGGTCCGGCCGTCGTAGTGCTCGACGATGTACTGGGCCAGCGCGTGCACCCGCCGCCCCATCGACCCGCCGTACCGGTGGATCGCCGGCTTCTGCACGCACACCTCGACGAACTCGTCGAGATCGGACTCGGCGATCTTGGTGACGTCGAACCCGCCCATCCGCTCGGCGATCTTCTTCGGCCCGGCGAACGCCAGCTCCATCGCCACCTGCTGATCCAACAACATCCCCGTGAGCAGCGCGAACGGGTCATCGGAGAGCAGCTTGTCGGCCTCGGCATCGCCGGTCAGGTTGAGCTTCTTCGGCATGGACACATCGTCGCACGCGCCGGAACCGGCAACCCCGTCGATGACCCGGTGTCGGCACCGGCGAGAAAAAGCGTCGCGCGGCCGGGCGGATTCGGTGAAGATCGTCGTATCCGCCGAACCTCCGATATGCGGACAGGTCGGCGGCGGGGAGTTTTCGGAGCGGGCACGAATTCGGCAGAGCTCTGTGGCTGAGTTGGGAGAGTTGCTTGATGTTCGACGAACATCAGTTGGCAGATTCCGAGCGTCGCCGGACTCCGGACGTGCGGATCGTGCATCTGAACGGCCCGGCGTTCCAGGCGCTTCTTCAAGGCGATCTGGCGGCGGCGAATGCGGCCAGCCCCGTTCCTCTCTCCGCTCACTTCGCAGGTCCGGAGTGGCGCGGGCTGTGGCGGATGCGCAGCAGGCAGGTCGAGCAGGATCCGGCCAGCGCAGCGTGGGTCACCGGTGTCATCTGGGACGAACGACGCCAGCTGGCCGTCGGGCGCGCCGGCTACCACGGGCCTCCCGACGCATCGGGAATGGTGGAGATCGGCTACGCGGTCGACCCCGACCACCGACGGTGCGGATACGCCCGCGCAGCACTGGAATCCCTGCTCCAGCGCGCCGCCCGCGAGCCGCAGGTGAGCACCGTGCGGGTCACCATCAGCCCCGACAACCTGCCCTCCTACCGGTTGGCGTCGCAGTACGGCTTCGTCGAGGTCGGGGAACAGTGGGACGACGAGGACGGCTTGGAAATCATCTACGAAGTCCCCGCAGACCAGCTGTAGGCATCCGCGCTATCGGCTAGTTCCCCTGCTTGCTCGCACGCCACTCCGGGGCCAGGACAGACCAGAGCTCCATGTCCTGCCTTTCGCCGCGATGGAGGTTGGACTCCCGGAGCGTGCCGTCCTTGACCATCCCCAGCCGCTTGGCCACCGCGATGCTGGCCTGGTTCGCCGCCGAGACGAACCACTCGATCCGGTGGATGCCGCGCTCTTCGACGGCCCAGTCGATGATCATCCGCGCCGCCCTGGTGACCAGTCCCCGGCCCACCGCCGACGGCTCCAGCCAGCAGCCCGCCTCGGCGTTGCCGCGCGCGACGTCCATCGTCCGGAAGCGGACACCGCCGACCAGCTCGTCGTGCACCCAGATCCCGTAGATCCGCCCGGTGTCGGCCGCGGCCTTCTCCGCGTACTGCTGGAGGAACGAGCGGCTCGATTCCAGGTCGGTGACCGCGTCCGCCAGCCCGATGTGCTGCCCGATGAACTCCCTCCCCCGATCCACGTGGGCCAGGAACTCCGCTGCCCGCGAGGGTTCCAGCGGGCGGAGCTCCGCGTTGTCGTCACCCAGGGAAATCGAGAACATCGCGACCTTCCACGACCGAATGCAACGGACACCGCGGCGCAGGCTCCCACACCGCGGCAACGACGCAAAGCGCTTTTTCAGCGAATCCGCAGCACGACAACGACGTCCAGCGGAAATTCCTTTGCCGCCGAAGATCGTGACGAGTCAGACTGCCTGTGTGGAAATGCACGTCGGCCAGCTGGGCGTTTCGGTGGGGACCGTGCGGGAGCTGGTTGATGGGCAGTTCCCCGAGTGGAGTGGGCTGCCCATCAGGGAGCTCGCTTCGCAGGGGACGGTCAACGCGATCTTCCGCATTGGCGAGGACTTCGCGGCTCGGTTCCCGTTGGAACCCGGAGACGTCGAATCGGTGCGGCGGCAGCAGGAAGGAGAGGCCAACGCGGCTCGTGGGGAACGCATCCTGGCGGACTGAGCTCATCATTCGGTGGGCGGATGCGGCAGTCGGCGGTCGTGTGAGGATTTGGGGCGTGATACCAGATCTGTCCCACGACCGCATCGACCGACTTCGCGACGCGTTTCGCGCTGCTGAATACGACGCCGATGGCGTCGTCGAACTGCTCGGCCCGGAGGCGCACATCTCGCTCGGGCGCGGCGAGCTGGTGCCCGCGCTGCGCGCCACTGCCGACGCCGGGCCGCTCGGCACTCTCATCCGCTTGTTCCTGCTCGGGCAGGCCGAGCCACAGGCCGCCGTCGAGGCAGCTTTCGCGCCACTGCCGCTTGCCGAGGCGCAGGCTGCCGGGATCGTCGTCGCCGACGGCGACCGGATGCGCGCCGGGCTCGACATCCGCCCGCACGGCGTCGGCGACGATTCGTGGTGGGTGATGTCGGACCTGGACTCGGAGCTGCGCGGCGGCCGTCCGGTCGAGCCGGACCACGTGCTCGGCGTCGGGCACGCCTCGCTGAGCCTGGTTCGGGCCACCTCGCGGCGGGAGGTCGGCTCGGTGCTCGACCTGGGCACCGGCTGCGGGGTGCAGGCGCTGCACGCGAGCAAGCACGCTCAGCGCATCACCGCGACCGACGTCTCCAAACGGGCGTTGGCGCTGGCCGACGCGACGTTCCGGATCAACGAGCTCGACGTCGAGCTCGTCGAGGGCGAGTGGTTCGAGCCGGTGCGCGGGCGCCGCTTCGACATGGTGGTGTGCAACCCGCCGTTCGTGGTGGGGCCGCCGCGCACCGACTTCACCTACCGCGACTCCGGCCTGGCCGGTGACGACGCGAGCGCGCTGGTGGTGCGCCAGCTGCCCTCCTTCCTCAACGAAGGCGGCACCGGACAGCTGCTGGCGTCCTGGGTGCACCGCGAAGGCGAGGACTGGGAGGACCGCGTGTCCCGGTGGCTGCCGCCGGGCGCCGGGGTGGACGCCTGGTTCGTGCAGCGCGACGTCGCCGACCCGGCGCTGTACGTCGGCACCTGGCTGCGCGACGCGGGCTACGACCTGCGCTCCCAGCAGGGGCAGCAGAAGGCCGGCGAGTGGCTGGACTGGTTCGAGAACAACGGCGTGCTCGGGATCGGCTTCGGGTTCGTCACCCTGCGCCGCACCGACGCCGCACGCGGCGAGGTCGTCTGCGAGGACCTGCGGCACGCCTTCGAGGACCCGCTGGGCCCGGAGTCGGACCAGTGGCTGCGCCGCGTCGACTGGCTGCGCGTGCACGGGTCGAACGACGGTCTGCTGGCCGCTCGGCTGGTCACCGCGGACAGCACTGTGCTGGAGCAGGTGTCCGCGCCCGGTGACGAGGGCTGGAGCCCGCTGGTGCACCGCCTGCACCGCACCGACGGTCCGGGCTGGCAGCACGAGGTCGACGAGCTCGGCGTGCGGCTGCTCGCCGGGTGCCGGGGTGCGCTGCCGCTCGAGGAACTCATCGAACTGCTCGCAATGGGATTCGGCGAGGACTCCGAGGAACTGACCCGCGCCGCACTGCCCGTGGTGCGCGAGCTCATCCGGCACGGAATGCTCGTTCCGGCGGAATGGACGGGCGGTGCGCAATGAGGGCAATCGCCACTCGAGTCACTCGGGCCTCGGTATCGGTCGATGGTGTCGTCGTCGGCAAGATCGAAGAGCCCGGGCTGTTAGTGCTATTGGGTGTTACGCATTCCGACGGGCGTGAAGAAGTCGTCAAAATGGCGCGCAAACTGCATGAGATTCGCGCGCTGCGCGACGAGGAGTCCTGCGCCACGACCGGGGCACCGCTGCTCGTCGTCAGCCAGTTCACGCTCTACGGCTCGACCCGCAAGGGACGCCGCCCGTCGTGGACCGAGGCGGCCCGCCCGGAGCACGCCGAACCGCTGGTGGAGGCGGTCGTAGCGGAGCTGCGGGAGCGGGGCGCTCGGGTGTCCACCGGGGCCTTCGGGGCGATGATGTCGGTGGAGAGCGTCAACGACGGACCATTCACACTTTTGGTTGAGGTGTAAATGTAACGAGGACTCTCAGGAAATCCTCAGGCTTGGCGATGCAACGGATGTGACCGCCATGACGTCTCTTAATCTAGAACTTCGGGAACGAATTCGGCACGCCGGTCGTTTTCCAGGTAACGAAGCTTCGACGGCCATGTCGAGAGGTGCCTCAGCACTGATCGACAACACCCGGAGGAGACGTCGACGCGCAAGCCCGTACCAACGAGCGTACGCGTCAAACGCACCGCGCACCGGCGCGCAGGTGTGAATTGCGCCAGCCAAGCCAGCCCATCAGGGAGGGAGCTCATGACCGTCCCGCAGACCACCAAGCCAGACGTCGCAGTTGCCGAAGACCTGGACACCCAAGGCCCATCGGCAGACCTGGTGCGCGTCTACCTCAACGGCATCGGGCGAACCGCGCTGCTCACCGCACAGGAAGAGGTCGACCTCGCCAAGCGCATCGAGGCCGGGGTGTTCGCCAAGCACCTGCTGGAGACCAGCAACAACCTCTCCCCCGAGCGGCGCTCCGACCTCAACGCCGTGGTCCGGGACGGTCGTCGAGCCAAGAACCACCTGATGGAGGCCAACCTCCGCCTGGTGGTCAGCCTCGCCAAGCGCTACACCGGTCGCGGCATGCCGCTGCTGGACCTCATCCAGGAGGGCAACCTGGGCCTGATCCGCGCGGTCGAGAAGTTCGACTACACCAAGGGCTTCAAGTTCTCCACCTACGCCACCTGGTGGATCCGGCAGGCCATCACCCGCGGCATGGCCGACCAGAGCCGCACCATCCGCCTGCCCGTCCACCTGGTCGAGCAGGTCAACAAGCTCGCCCGCATCAAGCGCGACCTGCACCAGAAGCTCGGCCGGGAAGCCACCGACGACGAGCTGTCCGAAGAGGCCGGCATCCCGGTGGAGAAGATCCTCGACCTGATGGACCACTCCCGCGACCCGGTCAGCCTGGACATGCCGGTTGGTGCAGAGGAGGACGCGCCGCTCGGTGACTTCATCGAGGACGCCGAATCCGCCGACGCCGAGAACGCGGTGATCTCCGGCTTCCTGCAGGACGACCTGCGCCGCGTGCTGGCCACCCTGGAAGAGCGCGAGCAGTCGGTGATCCGGATGCGCTACGGCCTCGACGATGGCCAGCCGCGCACCCTGGACCAGATCGGCAAGGCGTTCGGCCTGTCCCGCGAGCGAGTTCGGCAGATCGAGCGCGAGGTCATGTCCAAGCTCCGGCAGGGCGACCGCGCCGACCGCCTGCGGGCCTACGCGAGTTGACCGACGGAGCGGTGGGGGGACGTGTGCCTGCGGAAAGCACAGGCCATCACCGCTCCTCCAATGATGTTGCGGGGGCCGAGCCCCCGCAGCCCCCCACGGTGCGGTGGTGACGTCCAGGAAGGCTCCTCCCCTTCCTGGCGTTCTCGGCCTGCTCACGGACCAGCCCTTGTTCGGTCTGGTTCGTGGGGCCGTCCGGGGCCGGGATGGGGTCCGGTTTGGCCCATTCGGGGCTGGGTTGGGGTTGTTGTTAACCCGGTTGGCTTGTTGACCTTTTGGGGTGGCGGGGTCAGGGTTTTTGGTCTTGGGGGATTTGGCTTCGCGGTGGGTTTCCACCGCTTTCTCCGGGAGGCCGGGGTCGTCGTTAGGACGGGTCCGACCTCCCGACCCTTACTTGGGTGCCGTGCCTGCGGTGCCGGGTTTGCGCGAACGGCCTGTTCACCTCGTTCTTCGAGGGGAACAGGCCGTTCGCTTTCCGCAGGTGCTCCGGTCAGGGGGCCAGGGCGAACTTGTGGCGCCAGTTGGTCAGTTCTTGTTTTGTTGCTCCGTGGCTTTGGAGCCAGCCCGCTGCTCCGCCGTCGTAGTTCTCGAAGGTCTTGAGGACGCTCTTGATCGCCTCGGTGGGAGTCGACATGAGTTCTCGGACCATGTCCTCGTCCACACCTGGTGGGAGGACCGGGGCCGCGTCGAGCCGCTGGAGGACGCGGAACATGTTCTGGTCGGTGCGGGCGTAGTCGGCCACGATGACGTCTTCGCGGACTCCCGCCGCGCTCAGCAGCAAAGCCGCCGACACTCCCGTGCGGTCCTTGCCCGCTGCGCAGTGGATCAGGACCGGGCCGTCGGCTTCCAGCACGATGCGGAACACCTCGACCAGCTTCTTCCGAGCTCCCTGCAGGATCGTCTGGTAGAGCTTGGTCAGGTCGTGCGCCGAGTCGTCGAGCTCGAGCTCGACCTCTTCGAGGTCCTCCAGCAGCGGGACGTGGCGCACCTCGGCGACCTCCGCCAGCGGGTGCTGCTTGCCCTCCGCCTCCCATGAATCGCGAAGATCGACCACCACTTTCGGCGGCCAGCTCGGCATGCCCTCCGGGGCGCGATCGCCGGAGTGCGGCGCGTCACTGCGGTACACGACGCCCGTTCGCGTCGTCGCACCATCTCCAATGGGCTGTCCGCCCAGGTCGCGAAGGTTGACCAGCTGGTCGAGTGGATCCGTCGTCGACAAAGTGACCTCCGTAGCTACGGGCACCGCTCGAAGTGCGGCGACAAGTCCTACCGCAAGCGTCGCAGGTTCCGCACCGCTCACCCGCACCGGTCGGTGGCGCTTCGTCACACCTGGGCCACCCCCGTGGACGCGCTGATCCACCACGCGGTTACATGGGGCATCGCGTAACCCGAACGCGCGCAAAGGAGCCGCGACGTGACCACCACGAAGTTCGATTTCACCGAGGTACTGCCGCTCGGCCCCGACGACACCGAATACCGCTTGGTCACCGACGAAGGTGTTCGAGTAGTCGAGGCTGCGGGGCGGCGCTTCCTGGAAGTCGAGCCGACCACGCTCACCGCCCTGGCGACCGAAGCGATCAAGGACATCCAGCACCTGCTGCGTCCGTCGCACCTGGCCCAGCTGCGTGCGATCATCGACGACCCGGAAGCCAGCCCGAACGACCGGTTCGTGGCGACCGACCTGCTGCGCAACGCGTGCGTCTCGGCCGGCGGCGTGCTGCCGATGTGCCAGGACACCGGCACCGCGATCGTGATCGGCAAGCGCACCGAGTCCGTGCTCACCGGCGGTCAGGACGAGCAGGCACTGGCCCGCGGCATCTTCGACGCCTACCAGGACCTGAACCTGCGCTACTCCCAGATGGCTCCGCTGAACTTCTGGGAAGAGCGCAACACCGGCAGCAACCTGCCCGCGCAGATCGAGCTGTACTCCAAGGCCGGCACCGATCCGCAGTACGACTTCCTGTTCATGGCCAAGGGCGGCGGCAGCGCGAACAAGACCTTCCTCTACCAGGAGACCAAAGCGCTGCTGAACCCGGCGCGGCTCGGCCGGTTCCTCGAGGAGAAGCTGCGCTCGCTGGGCACCGCGGCCTGCCCGCCCTACCACCTGGCGATCGTGGTCGGCGGCATGTCCGCCGAGTTCAACCTCAAGGTCGCCAAGCTCGCCTCCGCCCGCTACCTCGACGAACTGCCGCGCGAAGGCTCGGCGTCCGGGCACGCGCTGCGCGACGTCGAGATGGAGCAGCAGGTCCTGGAGATGACCCGGCAGTTCGGCATCGGCGCGCAGTTCGGCGGCAAGTACTTCTGCCACGACGTGCGGGTCATCCGGCTGCCGCGCCACGGCGCGTCGCTACCGGTGGGCGTCGCGGTGTCCTGCTCGGCGGACCGGCAGGCCAAGGCCAAGATCACCCCGGAGGGCGTGTTCCTGGAGCAGCTGGAGCGCGACCCGGCCCGCTACCTGCCGGACGTGGCCGACGAGCAGCTGTCCGACGAGGTCGTCAAGATCAACCTGAACCGCCCGATGAACGAGATCCGGGCCGAGCTGTCCAAGCTGCCGGTCAAGACCCGGGTGTCGCTGACCGGCCCGCTGGTGGTGGCGCGCGACATCGCGCACGCCAAGATCGCCGAGCGCCTCGACGCTGGCGAGCCCATTCCCGAATACCTGCGCAACCACTCAGTGTACTACGCCGGTCCGGCGAAGACGCCGGACGGCTACGCCTCCGGTTCCTTCGGCCCCACCACCGCGGGCCGAATGGACGCCTACGTGGAGCAGTTCCAGGCCGCGGGCGGCTCGCTGGTCATGCTGGCCAAGGGCAACCGGTCGACCAAGGTGACCGAGTCCTGCCGCACCCACGGCGGCTTCTACCTCGGCTCCATCGGTGGCCCCGCGGCCCGCCTGGCCCAGGACTGCATCCGCAAGGTCGAGGTGCTGGAGTACCCCGAGCTCGGCATGGAAGCGGTCTGGCGCATCGAGGTCGAGGACTTCCCGGCCTTCATCGTGGTCGACGACAAGGGCGACGACTTCTTCGCCGAAGCGACCAAGCCGACCCTGCAGATCTCCTTCAACCGCTGACGGAGTGAGCACGAACTAGCAGTGAGCTGTGTTGCTGGTCGAGTTTCATCAGGCAAGCGGCAAAGCCGCTTCCATTGGTAAGCAGTGACCGCGAAACTCGACCAGCACCGGCCGGAAGTCCCGCATGTGCCGAAGGCGCATAGCCCACCCTCGGCGCTGGCACAACCACGCAAAGAACTCGCGGACATTCCTGAAAGCAGAAAACGCCGTATTTCCACAGGAGCCCCACCTCCTAGGGAAATACGGCGTTCTCCTTATCTGCTCAATGTGTCCTTTCGGCAGGTTTCCGTTGTGCGCCAACGATCAGCGCGGCACCTTGACGTCTTGCTGTTCCAGGACGACCTTGCGGGCGTCCAGCGGCGCGTCCAGGCGGACCGCCACCGGTGGGTAGCGCAGGTCCATCGTGCAGATCCCCGGTGGTTCCGGGGTTTCCTCGACCAGGACGAGCTTGACCAGCTGCGGGGTCTGCTCGGCCACCTCGGCGTGCACCTTGCTGCAGCCGCCTTCCTGGCCGGTGGCCACGAGGGCGGTCCCGTCGTCCTGGGTCCAGACCTTCGTCGGGTATCCCTTGGGCAGCGCCGAAGCGTCCAGCGAACTCTCGGCGACGGGGGTGCGTTCGTTCTCCGGTTTCGGCTGCACCGGTCCCGGCGGTGCCGGCGGTTGGCCGCCGAAACCCACTTCATTGGTCGGCTGTTGGGCGCAGGCGGCCAGCGCAAGGAGCAGAGCCCCCGCACCCATTGCGGTGTGTAGGCGTCTCATGCCCTACAGACGGAACGGGTCGCACGGCGGGTTGCGTGGAAATCACATCGATCCTCAACAGCTTTCCCACAGTCCGGAACTGCTGGTGATCGGTCACCTGATTCTGGTTTGGTCGATGCGACCACTTCCAGCCTTGGAGTGACGAGAAATGTCGACCACTGCCGCATCCGCCCCAGAGAGAACTGCTCCCCCGGAAAAACCGCAGGGAAAACCGCAGTGGGGTCCGCTGACCGTCGGCGTGATCGCAGCTGTGGCACTGGTTGCTGCCGCAGCCGCCGTGGTCGGGGTGAAGTCCGCCGTGCTGGCCGCGCTCGGACTCGCCCTCGGATTGACCCTGTTCCACTCCCGATTCGGGTTCACGTCAGCTTGGCGGCAGCTCGTTTCCGTCGGGCAGACCGAGGGAATCCGAGCTCACCTGCTGATGCTCGGTGCGGCGTCGATCCTCTTCGCCCCGATCCTGGCCGGTGGGGTGTCGTTCTTCGGCGGTGAGGTGGAAGGAAACGTCTCACCGGTCGGTCTCGGCCTGGTCGTCGGTGCACTGCTGTTCGGCATCGGCATGCAGCTGGGCGGCGCCTGCGCCTCGGGAACCCTGTTCGCCGTCGGCGGCGGGAACGGCCTGCTGGTCGTCACGCTGTTCTTCTTCATCTGCGGTTCCGTGCTGGGCGCCCTGCACTTTCCACTGTGGACGTCCGATGCGATCACGCTCGGATCCTTCTCGCTGGCCGAGGACACCGGCCTGGGCTACTTCGGTGCTCTGATCATGCAGCTGGCGGTGCTGGGTGCGATCGGGTTCGCGGCGACCCGGTGGGCTCGTCGGCACGACGCTCCCCCCGCTGGCCGCCCGCCGACGTCGCGCGGGCTGTGGCGGGTGCTGCGCGGCGCGTGGCCGCTGTGGGCCGGCGCGATCCTGCTGGCCGTGCTCAACGCGGTCGTGCTGTTGACGCGAGGGTCGCCGTGGGGCATCACCTCGGCGTTCGTCCTGTGGGGTTCGAAGGCGCTGCAGGCGGTCGGCGTCGACGTGGCGAGCTGGCCCTACTGGCAGGGCGAGCGGGCCGAGTCGCTGGCGGGTCCGCTGCTGGCCGACTCCACCTCGGTGCTCGACTTCGGGATCATCATCGGCGCGCTGGTCGCCTCCGCCGCGTCGGGCGCGTTCGTGCTGGCCAAGCGCATGCCGGTGAAGGTGGTGCTGGCTGCGGTGATCGGCGGTCTGCTGATGGGTTACGGGGCGCGCCTGGCCTACGGCTGCAACATCGGGGCCTACTTCTCCGGGATCGCCTCGCTCTCGCTGCACGGCTGGATCTGGGGGCTGTTGGCCCTGGCCGGCACCTGGATCGGACTGAAGCTTCGCCCGCTGTTCGGCCTCGGCGTTCCCAACCCGACCGACTCGGTCTGCTGATATGACGAGGTGGGACATCGATCCCACCGGCCTCGTCATATCAGCTCAGGAGTGGACGGAGGCCTCGTGCGCGGCCGCGATCCAGTCCCGGATCCACCGCGAGAGCGCACCGCCGTTGCGCACCCAGCTGAAGTGGCCGAGGTTCTCCGCACCGGACGTGTCCCGCGTGTAGTGCTTGGACGTGCGCAGCGCGTGCCGCGCCTTGCCCGCCAGGTGGTCCACTGAGGACCGCGGCGCCAACCGGTCCCCCGCGACGCTGACGGTCAGCAGCGGCATCCGCACCTCGCCCAGCGCCGCTTCGTAATCGGTGGCCGAGCCCTTGAGGCGGTACTCGCTCGTGCGGGCTTGACGTGCCCAGTCCTGCATCAGGCCGGCCGCCTGCCGACCGCCGAAGCCGAAGCGGTGGCCGGGCCAGTATCCGAGCAGCGTCGAGGCGCTGGCCACGACCTGCGTGCCGATCAGCGTGCGCAGCTTGTAGTAGCCGGGGAAGCTCCGGAACCACACCGATCCCGAGGCGACCAGCGCCACGCCCTGCACCCGCTCCTGGTGGCGTGCCGAGTGCAGCATGGCGATCTGGCCACCGAGGCTGTGCCCGAGCAGGAAGCGCGGCGCCTGCGGCAGCACCGATTCGACCAGGTCGAGGACGCCTTCCAGGTCGTCGATCAGGCTCTGGTAGCCGTAGCGCACGCCGCGGGCCGCCAGCGGTTTGCTCTCGCCCTGGCCGCGCAGGTCGAACGTCACCACGGTCAGACCCTGGCGGTGCAGGTCGGCCACGAACGGCCGGTAGTAGCGCGCGGGCACGCCCATGGCGGGGACGAGCACGACCACCGGGCTGCTCGGATCGTCCTGCTGGGCCGCGCGCACCTTGATCCGGTGCGGCCCGGCCGAGACCAAGCCGAGCACTACCGAGGCGGGCGCGTCGGGCTCCGGGCTGCGATCGGTGGTTTCAATGTCCACGAGGCACAGATTAACGGAACGCTCTCGTCTCGGACAGGGCGTCAGCGCAGTCGCCGCGGCCCGTTGTCCAGCACAACCGGGGACTCCCCGATGGCGACCTTGGCGCCGGTGACCACAGCACCCACCGGCGAAGCCAGCACCGGCCGCAACGCCAGGTCTCGCACCTCCGGCAGATCTTCGGCCAGCGTCGCCACCCGCAGCACCAGGTCCTCCAGCGCCGCGAGATCAGCGGGCTCGCTGCCCCGGTAACCCGCCAGCAGCGGCGCCGCCCGCGGCGCGCGGACCAGCGCCGACACGTCCACATCGGACAGCGGGAGCGCGCGGTAGGCCTTGTCGCCGAGCAGTTCGCTGGCCACCCCGGAAAGCCCGAAGGACACCAGCGTGCCGAACGACGGGTCATCCATCAGGTCGATCACGCACGAGGTTCCGCGCACCGCCATCCGCTGCACGTAGACCTCGTCCATCCCGGACACCCGGTGGATGTCGGCGTAGGCCGCGCGCACCGCATCGGCGCTGCCCAGGTCGAGCCGGACGCCCACGAGGTCGTTGCGGTGGCGGAGCTGATCGTTGACCGTCTTCAGCACAACCGGGTAACCGAGCTCCTCGGCTGCGGCCACAGCTGCGTCCACACTGCTCACCCGGCTGAACGACACCACGTCGATGCCGTAGCAGGCGAGCAGGCTCAGCACGCGCTTGTCGTCGAGCGTGGTGATACCCGCCGCCAGCCAGCCCTCGACCAGCGTCCGTGCCCGCTCGGCGTCAACGTCCGAGGGCCTCACGAAATGACCTTGCGGCGCGGCGCGCCACTGCGCGTAGCGAGTCACCCTGGCCAGGGCCAGCACCGAACGCTCCGGGCTCGGGTACGACGGGACGGACCCCTTGCCCGCGATGCCGTCCGGCCCCGGCACCACGAGCTCGTCCGGCACGCCTTCGGCGGCCAGGAACGTGGTCGCCACCGGCTTGGACCGCGCAACGTCCGCTTCTTGCAAAGCTTCACGCATGGCTCTCGCATATGCGGTTCCAGGAACCGCCACCGGCGGCGCGAACACCGTCACCAGCGCATCGACGTCCTCGCGCAGAGCAGCGTCGCGAACTGCGGCGGCGAAGTCCTCCGGCCCCGCCGACGCGCCCACGTCGACCGGATCCCCGGCCAGCTGCAGGCCCTGGGCCTGCGCCACGTCCGCTGCGAGCATGCCCAGCGCGGAGGAATTGCCCACGATCGCAACGCGATCGCCCTGCGGCAGCGGCTGGTGCGCCAACAGCAGCGCGGTGTCGAACATCTGCGCCACCGACTCCACGCGGATGACGCCGGACTGCTCGAACAGCGCCTGCACGCTGTTCTCGTCCACCTGCACCGAGGTCGCCGCCAAACCCGGGCGCACCGCGTTGCGCCCCGACTTGACTACCACGATCGGCTTGCTGCGGGCCAACCGGCGCGCCAGCCGGCCGAACTTGCGCGGGTTGCCGAACGATTCCAGGTAGAGCAGCACCACATCGGTGGCCGGGTCTGTCTGCCAGTACTGCAGCAGGTCGTTGCCGGACACGTCGGCGCGGTTGCCCGCCGAGACGAACGTCGACAGCCCCAGCCCGCGCTCGGTGGCGGTGGCCAGGATCGCCACCCCGAGCGCGCCGGACTGGCAGAAGAACCCGGTCCGCCCGCGACCGGGCAGCTGCGGGGCCAAACTCGCGTTCAGCCGGAGGTCCGGGGCCGTGTTGACCACGCCCAGCGCGTTCGGGCCGACCACCCGCATGCCGTGCACGCGAGCCTCGCGCACCATGGCGCGCTCGACCTCGCGCCCTGCCGGACCGCTCTCGCTGAACCCGGAGCTGACGATGACCAGGGTCTTGACCCCCTTGGCCAGGCAGTCGTCGAGCACCTCGGTCACCCCGGCGGCCGGGATCGCCACCACGGCCAGGTCCACCTCGTCCGGTATGTCGAGCACCGACGCGTAGGCGCGCACGCCCCGCACCGAGCGGTGTTCCGGGTTCACCGGGTACACCGGGCCGGTGAAGTCCGCGGTGAGCAGGTTCGTCAGGACCGCGTGGCCGATCTTGCGGTGGTCGGTGGAAGCCCCGATCACTGCCACCGACCGCGGTCGCAGCAGGTTGTGCACGCTGCGCGCCTCGGCTGCCTGCTCCCGGGCGCGGGCCACCGCGACCGACTCCTCGGTGAGATCGATGTCGAATTCCAGGTGCACGACGCCTTCCTCCATCGCGCGGCTCACCTGGTACCCGGCGTCGCGGAACACCCGCACCATCGTCGAGTTCTCCGCCAGCACCTCGGCCACGAAGCGCTGCAACCCTCGCTCCCGAGCGGCGGCCGCGAGGTGCTCCAGCAGGATCGACCCCAGACCGCGCCCCTGGTGCGAGTCCTCCACCACGAACGCGACCTCGGCCGACTTCTGCTCGCCCAGCCGGTCGAAGCGGCCCACCGCGACGATGTCGTCACCGAGCAGCGCGACCAGCGCGACCCGGTTGACGTAGTCGACGTGGGTGAAGCGCTCCACGTCGCGCTGGGGCATCCGCGGGTAGGGACCGAAGTAGCGGTAGTAGCGGGTCCGGTCGCTGAGCCGCCCGTGGAAGGCGATCAGCTTCTCGGCGTCCGCGCCCATGATCGGCCGGATGTGCACCGTGCCACCGTCGGAGAGCACCACGTCGGCTTCCCACTGCCGCGGGTACTCCACTTCCTCCGGGGCCTTCCCCTGCCCCTGAACCGTTCCGTCCACTTCGGACTCCTCAGTCGCGGCTGTCGCCCGGGTCGAGACCGTGCAACGGAAACACCGCGTGCCGGGTGTCACGAATCGAGGTGTCCACCGAGGACGCGGTCACCCCCGTCCAGCGCTCGAACGACGGATCACCCCCGTCGGTCATCGACGTCGGCAGCGGCACGTTCTCGGAGACACGCACCGCATGCGCCATCCAATCCTCCGGGATGGTCGTCTCCGGTGCGACGTCCCGGTCCAACAAGGTGGCCAACAGGTGCGTCCAGGCGCGCGGCACCACGCGGAACAGCGAGTAGCCGCCACCGCCCAGCGCCAGCCACTTGCCGCCGGCGCAGCTGTCGGCCAGCTCCCGCAGGTCCTGGTAGGTCGCGCGCTGCCCGTCCACGGTCTTCGACAGGTCGGCCAGCGGATCGTCGCGGTGCGCGTCGGCCCCGCATTGCGTCACCAGCACCTGCGGCTGGAACGTCGCCAGCACCGAGGGCACCACCGCGTGGAACGCGCGACGCCAGTCGGCGTCCCCGGTCCCCGGCGGTAACGGGATGTTCACCGCCGTGCCATCCGCCGACCCGCTGCCGATCTCCGTGCTGAACCCGGTGCCCGGCCACAGCGTGAGCGGGTGCTGGTGCAGGGAGATGGTCATCACCCGAGGGTCGTCGTAGAACGCCGCCTGCACCCCGTCGCCGTGGTGCACGTCGACGTCGAGGTAGGCGATGCGCTCCACCCCCTGCTCGAGCATCCACGCGATGGCCACCGAGCAATCGTTGTAGATGCAGAACCCCGCCGCGCGGTCAGCCATCGCGTGGTGCAACCCGCCCGCGATGTTGAACGCCCGGTCCGCCTTGCCGGACACGATCTGCTCCGCGGCCCGGATCGAAGCGCCCGAGATCAGCGCCGCGGCCTCGTGCATCCGCTCGAAGATCGGGTTGTCCTCGGTGCCGAGCCCGTGGCCGACCTCCCACCCCGCCATCGGCGCGGCGCGAACGGCCTCGATGTACTCCCGGGTGTGCACCCGCAGCAGGTCTTCCTCGGTCGCCGGTTCCGGCTTGAGCACGTCGACGCCGTCGAGGACGCCTAGCGACCGGGCCAACCGCATGGTCAGGTCCAACCTGATCGGATGCAGTGGATGGTGCCCGCCGAGGTCGTAGTCGAGCACCGACTCGTCCCACACCACCGCGCACTGAGAACCCATGGCCCGGACGCTACCCGCCCTGTGTCTGCCAACACAGTGTTCCAGGACACTGCGCTGCGCTTGATCGAGCTGGGCCAAATCGATCGGTCAGCCCGCCTCCTCTCCGGTCGCGGCCGGGCGGTCCGGGTCCGCCGACCAGTTCGACCACGAGCCCGCGTACAGCGCGGCCGGGTGCTTCGGATCGGTCACTCCGGCGTGCTCCAGAGCAAGTAGCACCGAGCACGCCGTCACGCCCGAACCGCAGTAAGCACCGATCGCTCTGCCCGCGTTGACACCGAGCGCGGAGAAGTGAGCCGCCAGCTCCGCTGCGGAACGCCACTTCCCGGAGTCGGTCACGTGCGCGGCGAACGGCGCGTTCAGCGCACCCGGAACGTGCCCGGCCCGCGGATCCATCGGTTCGACATCGCCTCGGTAGCGCTCCGGTGCGCGCGCGTCCAGCAGCGTCCCCTCGCGGGCGAGCTGCGCTGCACCGTCGGCGTCCACCACCGGCATCGAGCCGGCCCGAACCCGGAAGTCACCTTCGGCCGGCTGCGGCTGCTCGACCGTGGTCTGCCGTCCCTCCGCGGTCCACGCCGCGTAGCCACCGTCGAGCACGGCCACCTCCCGATGACCGGCCCAGCGCAGCAACCACCAGGCGCGGGCAGCGGCCGAACCGTTGTCGGCGTCGTAGACGATCACCGGCCGGTCGGTGTCCACTCCGGCCCGCCGCAGGACCGCTTCGAAGTCCCCCGGATCCGGCAGCGGGTGGCGGCCCGCAGAACCGGGTTCCGAGGCCAGTTCGGCGTCCAGATCGACGAACACCGCACCCGGCAAGTGGCCTACCCAATAGGCTTCCCGGCCGGGTGGTCCGAGCAGCGACCAACGGACGTCGAGCAGGGTCGGGGGTGCCTGCTCCGCCAACGCGGCCATGAGATCATCGGTACTGATCAAAGGATCCATCTGGACGGCCTTTCGTAGCCCGGCGACGAGGTCGGTCGAAAATCCTGGCAGTCAACTCCCCGACCACTGACTGCTGTCGCCCGGGGCGACTAGCATCGTGGTTGGGACTGAATGGGGAGCCGACGTGAACGATCTCATCGATACCACTGAGATGTACCTGCGCACCATCTACGACCTCGAAGAAGAGGGCGTTGTTCCACTCCGGGCCCGCATCGCCGAGCGGTTGGAGCAGAGCGGCCCCACGGTGAGCCAGACGGTGGCCCGCATGGAGCGCGACGGGCTGCTGACAGTTGCCGAAGACCGGCACCTCGAGCTCACCAAGACCGGCCGCGCGCGTGCCGTCAGCGTGATGCGCAAGCACCGCCTCGCCGAGCGGCTCCTCGTCGACGTGATCGGTCTCGAGTGGGAGCACGTGCACAACGAAGCGTGCCGCTGGGAGCACGTGATGAGCGAGGCCGTCGAGCGCAAGCTCGTCAAGCTGCTCGGCCGTCCCACCACGTCCCCCTACGGCAACCCGATCCCCGGCCTCGACGAGCTCGGCGTGGACGACACCGAGACCTCAGCCGAGGGCGACCTGCAGCGGGTCGACGAGATCGCCCGCAACGGCGGTGGGCGGGCGGTCATCCGCCGCATCGCCGAGCACGTCCAGCTCGACCCCGACCTGATGACCGAGTTGAAGGAAGTCGGCGTCGTGCCGGGCCACGAGGTGGAGATCATGTCGGTCATCGGGCCGAACAAGCCGATCGAGGTGCGGGGCGACAACGGCAGCACCGAGCTGTCCACCGGCATCGCGCACGCAGTCATGGTGCACGCCAAGTGACCTCGGCCGAGCGCGCGGCGGCAGTATTCGCCGAAGAGCACGGCGGCGTCGCCGACGCGGTCTGGTCCGCCCCCGGTCGGGTGAACCTCATCGGGGAACACACCGACTACAACGACGGGTTCGTGCTCCCCTTCGCCTTGCCGCACCGTACCGCGGTCGCGATCCGGACCCGCACCGACGGGCGCCTGTCGATGGCGACCTACGGCAGCGACGGACGACTGCACCGCAGCCACGGGACCAGCATCGACGGACTGCGACCGGGCTCCCCCACCGGTTGGGCCGCTTATCCCGCCGGGGTCGCCTGGGCGCTGCGCGAAGCCGGTTTCACCCTCAGCGGGGCAGACCTGGTGATCGTCGGTGACGTGCCGACCGGTGCCGGTCTGTCCTCTTCGCACGCGCTGGAGTGCGCGACGGCGCTGGCGCTGCTCGACTCCGCGCACGCCGCGCCGGGGCAGCCGGGCGCGCCGCGCCTCGGCGAGATCGCGCGTCTGGTGCAGCGGGCCGAGAACGACTTCGCCGGGGCGCCGACGGGCCTGCTCGACCAGACCGCATCGCTGGCCTGCACCGAGGCGCACGCGCTGTTCTTCGACGTGCGCTCCGGCGACGCCGAGCAGATCCCGTTCGACCCGCTCAGCGCAGACCTGGAACTGCTCGTCATCGACACCCGCGTGAAGCATTCGCACAGCGAATCCGGTTACGGAGAACGCCGTCGGGGTTGTGAGCGCGCAGCGGAGCTGCTCGAGCGCAAGGCACTGCGCGACGTGACCGCGGCGGAGCTGCCGACGGTCTTGCCGCAGCTTCCGGAGGAACTCCGCCCACTGGTGAAGCACGTCGTCACCGAGAACGACCGGGTGCTGACCACAGTGGACGAGCTCCGCGCCGGGCGGTACGCCGAGATCGGCCCGCTGCTCAACGCCTCGCACGCCAGCCTGCGCGACGACTACCGGGTCTCCAGCCCCGAGCTGAACCTCGCGGTCGACACGACATTGGCCACCGGCGCGCTGGGTTCCCGGATGATCGGCGGCGGCTTCGGCGGTTCCGCGATCGCCCTCGTGCCCGTCGGCGACCGGCCGCAGATCGAGCAGGCCGTCCTGGACGCCTTCGAGCAGGCGCACCTGACTGAGCCCCGGCTTTTCACAGCGGTACCCTCCGCCGGTGCGGGGCGGGACCGGTGACCACCGGGCGACCGCTGCCGCTCGCCGGTCCACGGCGGCCGAACTAGAACTCGCACGGAAGGCAGTACCGAGTTGAAGCTCCTCGTCACAGGCGGCGCCGGCTACGTCGGAAGCGTGTGCGCCGCACGCCTGGTGGAGTCCGGTCACGAGGTCGTCGTGGTCGACGACCTGTCCACCGGGCACGCCGACGCGGTCCCGGACGGTTGCAAGTTCGTCGAGGCCGACATCGCCGCAGCGGCGAGCGAGCTGCTCGCGGAGCCGTTCGACGGTGTGCTGCACTTCGCGGCCAAGTCGCTGGTCGGCGAATCCATGCAGGACCCGCAGAAGTACTGGCAGGGCAACGTGGTCACCTCGCTGCGGCTGCTGGACGCGATGCGCGAGCACGGCACGCCCCGGTTGGTGTTCTCCTCCACCGCGGCGACCTACGGGGAACCGGAGGTCTCGCCGATCACGGAGGACACCGCGACGCGGCCGACGAACACCTACGGCGCGACGAAGCTGGCCATCGACCACGCGATCACCTCCTACGCCAACGCCCACGGCATCGGCGCGGTCAGCCTGCGGTACTTCAACGTGGCGGGCGCGCACGACGCCTTCGGCGAGCGGCACACCGTCGAGACGCACCTCATCCCGATCGTGCTGCAGGTCGCCCTCGGCCAGCGGGAGCAGGTGCAGATGTTCGGCGAGGACTGGCCCACCGCGGACGGCACCTGCGTCCGCGACTACATCCACGTCACGGACCTGGCCGACGCCCACCTGCTGGCCCTGGAGAACGCCGTCGCTGGCGAGCACCGGATCTACAACCTGGGCAACGGCACCGGCTTCTCGGTCAAGCAAGTCATCGACACCTGCCGCCGGGTGACCGGTCACCCGATCCCCGCCAAGGTGGCGCCGCGCCGCGCCGGTGACCCGGCGACGCTGGTGGCGTCGAGCCAGCGCGCGCGGGACGAGCTGGGTTGGCAGCCGCAGCGAGCCGACCTCGACGTCATCGTGCGCGACGCCTGGCAGTTCACCCAGCAGCGCCAGGGGGCCTGAGCAGCGGTTCCCGCGCAGTCGGATCTTCGCGTTGTCCTGCATCACCAAGCTCCGTCCTCTTCGAGCATGATCCGGGCGTCTTCAGCGGCGTCTCTGGCGATGACGGCCAGTTCGGTGGGCGGCAGGCCTGCTTCCATGGCCTGCCGCAGCAGGGCTCCCAGCTGGTGGTCCGGCTCGGTCCGCTCGATCCTTTCCAGCGCGACCCCGGCGAGCGCACCCTCGCCACGCAGGTAGGCGGAGAACGCCAGCAGCGCGGCGACTTCGGGCAGTTCCGGGTCCGGGGCGTTGCGGACCAGGGCGAGCCAGAGCTCTTCGGCCGCCTTGGCCGTTTCGCCCAGTGCGGTGCCCAAGGCGATGTCGCGGACTCGGGTGTCGGACACCGCTAGCAGCACCCGTAGCTTGTCGTCCTCGGTCAGCGCGGAACCACTGGCCGCGCGCTGGATGGCCGCGTGCACGAGCTGCACGTCTCGCGCCACCCTGGCCGGATCGTGGTCTTCGATCCGTTCCTCGGCCAGCGCGTCGAGCTTCGCCGACCAGCGCGTGACGGTCTGGGGCGACTCGGGTGCCACCAGCGCGCGGAGTTCGTCGCGGCTGCCGAAGGTCACCGCTCCCGCTGCGGCCATCGCAGCCGCGACCGGCGAGGACTTCGGGTCGGGGATCTCGCCGAAGCACTCCGGATCGGAGTAGCAGTGCCAACGGGCACCGGCCTGGATCTCCGGCGCCCACATGGCGTGCGCCGTCACGATTCCGGCCCGGTGGAAGGAATCCCGGATCATGTCGACCAGGTCCGCGTGCGGCGGACCGGTATCGATCTCGTCCGCATCGGTCCCGTTGAGCAATGGTCGTTGGCAGGCGCCGGCGCAGTTGTCGTCGCAGGCGTCCTCGCTGGGTCCTTCCCCGATGACGACGAGGATGACGGCTTCCGCCCGCTGCCGCCCCAGCGGTCCGGACAGCAGGTATTCGCCGAATCCGCATATCCGCATCGAACAGGGCAGGTCCGTGCGCACGGTGACGCCGAACCTCGGGGTGAACCCCAGGTCGTGCAGCGTCAGCACCACGAGCGAGTTGGTCGGGTGGAAGCCGAGCATGTGCGGCACCGCGGCCAGCACGTCGTCGGGCTCGGTCAGCGAAACGGTGGTGTTCAGTCGCGTTGTCATGCCACCACCATCACCGCCGAATCCCGTTGAGGAAAGGGGTTTTTCGGAATCTGTGGATCAATTGGTCCGCTGTGGACAATTGACGATCAGAATCCCGAAAAGTCCACTATGGAATGACATTCGGCGGGGTGAAGCGGATCGCTTGATCGGCGAATGCGCTCCGCAACCGGCGCAACAACGCGAAGTTCTATCAAAAACGGGCAGTCGGAGTCGAAACTCCGACTGCCCGTTGAACCCTCGGACCGCTACCGGACGGACCCGAGCATCGGCAGCGTGATCGACGTGCGGGACAGGTCCAGCGCCAGCCCCGCGCCCGGCTTCGGACGCAGCGTGAAGTCATGATCGCTGGACAGCACGACGACGCCGAGGCGGTGCCCCGGCGCGAACACGTAGTCGTCCGGCTGCATGGCCACCTCGATCCGGTAGGTCTGCCCGGGCTTGATCGGCGAGGTCATGTCGATCTTCTGCCGGTTCTGCGGGTCGGCCCAACCCCGGGTCACCACCGACACCGAGCCGTCCGGCGCCTGGTCCACCAGCAGCGCGGTCACGTTCGCTGCCGACCGGTCGAAGGCCAGGGCGAACTCCGCCCGCACCGTTCCGCTGACCCGGGCCTGCTCCGCGAGCGGTTCGCTGAAGTAGGCCAACCGGTTCGGCGAACTCGGTGCGGCCGCGAGGTCTTCGGCCAGCCGAGTCGCGTCGTCGCGCAGCGACTCAACGGCCCGGTCGGACTTCTTCTCCGTGGTCAGCCCACCCCGCTCAGGACCGCCGGGGGTCGGCCGCAGGACCACGTCTTCGGCCTGCGGCGCGGGCCATTCCGGCTCCTGGCTCCAGCTGCCGTCCTCGCGCTGCACGGTGGCGCGCGGCTCGCCCTCGACGCCGTTGGGCACCTGGTACAGGTAGCGGGTGAACCAGCGGTTCAGCTCACGCAGCCACTCCTCCTTGCGGAGCCGGATCGGGTCGGTGTGTCCGGACTGGTGCCACCAGATCTTGTGCGGAACATCGCGCTCGCGCAGCGCCTCGTACCACTGGGCTGCCTGCCTGGTCTTGACGTTCCAGTCGTTGAGCCCGTGCACGGAAAGCACTGCGGCCCGGACGTTTCCGACGTCGTTGAGGTAGTTGCGCTCGTCCCAGAACGGGCTGTAGTCGCCGGTGATCCGGTCCTGGTCCGCCCTGAGCTGGTCGAGCACCGCGCGGCACGGTTCGCGGTCGGCTCGGGTGTGCACGTACTCGGCGAGCACGTCGGCGTCTTCGCCCTGGTAGCCGCCGGGCGCGACGACCGCTCCGTCGCTGCGGTAGTAGTCGTACCAGTTCGAGATCGCACCGATCGGCACGATCGCTTCCAGCCCGTCGACGCCGGTGCTGGCCACCGCGTTGGGCAGCGTGCCGTTGTAGGACACGCCCATCATCCCGACCTTGCCGGTCGCCCAGCCGGCCGCCACGAGCGCGCCGTCGGCGTCGTGCCCGGGAGCTCGCGAGTTGAGCCAGTCGACGACCGATTTCGCGCCGATGGTCTCGTTATCGGCCCCGGTGGTCGGGCATCCGGTGGACTCGCCGGTGCCCAGGGATTCCGCGTACACCACGGCAAATCCCCTGGACAGCAGGTATTCCTCGTAGTCCCACTTGATGTCGGCGGCCACCGCCATCCGCTCGTCAGCGGCGGAGGTGCGCAGCGACCGGTTGCCGGGCTTCTCCGGCACGTAGAGCTCGGTGTCGACGTTGTGGTTCGGGACGTCGTTGCCACCGGAGAAGTAAGGACTGGCCTGGTAGACGACCGGAACGCGCAGGCCCTGGTCGGTTTCCTTCGGCCGCACCACCTGGACGTGCACCCGGTCGTCCTGCCCGTCGTGATCGCTGTCCACGGGCGCGGTCACGAACAGGTCCTCGCGCACCGCCTGCCCCGGATCGAACACCGGCTGCGCCTCCCCGTCCTGGAACACGGGGCCCTGCGGCGGTTGCGCCATCGCGGGCGGTCCGCTCAGCGGTAGGACGCACAACGCAGCCAGCAAACCTATCCGAACGCGCCGCATGCAGGCTCCCGGGAACATCGAAGGGACATGACACCAGCACATTTCTTAGCTCGAAATGCCCGGTGAAGCACGTTCTGGGCGGGTTTGCGCCAAATTTCCCCGCCCGCGTCCCGGTAGAGTCGCGGGAACAAGTCCGCCGCCAGCTGCAAGGAGTGCGCATGTCCATCCCGTCCAGCCTGCTCACCTCGGCCGGTTTGATCGGCGGTTTCGCGGTCGCCCGCGCCACCAAGCACCGGCACTGGGGCGGAGTTGTCGCGGCAGGCGCGGGGCTCGCCGCGATGGAGACCTGCCGCCGCCGGACCGGCGTCGTCCCGGCCCTCGCCCTGGGCGCCACCTACACCGCAGCGCTGACCGGCTCGCACCCGCTGGCCAAGAAGATCGGGGCCTGGCCGTCGGTCTTCTCCGTCACCGGTGCGACTGCTGTCGCCGCGCACCTGCTGGCAAAGCACCGCGGGTAAGCGCGAGCAGCGCCACCGGAATCGCGACGATCGCGGTCAGGCCCACCACCAGCAGCGGGCCTGCCGTGTGCGCTGGGTGCACGGTGTGGAAGACCAGGTGCGGCACGACCCAGACGAGGTTCGACGCCAACGCGACGAGGACCAGGGGCCGGTCGAGGAGCATCGCGGCTGCGCCGAGCACCACTGCCATGGCCAGGTTCATCGCCCCGAAGTCGCGGAACAGGTGCTCGTTGAACGGCGGGTAGTCGCTGACGGTCAGCACATCGTCGTAGAACGACTGCGGGAAGAACAACGTCCAAGTTCCCGTTGCGACGTGCACGAAGGTCAGGACGAACAGACCCGTGCGGAGCCAGGCGCGCATCGTCAGCGCCCCGTTCGGCGAGGAAATCGCTGAAGGTCACGCGGCCGACCGCCTGCTCCGGAGCCAGGTGTCCACCGCGGCGATAACCGGCGAAAGCTGCGCCCGGCACGCGGATCGGCAGCACGAGCCGACGGCGTCCGGTGCCAGGTACACGCGGGCGAGGTCGCGGTGGCTGCGGATCTCCGGCCCGCCCATGTCCGGGACGCGGCCCGTCGGAGCGCCGACCGCGAGCTCGGCCAGACGCGCCGCGACCTCCCGGACGTCGATCGGCTGGAAGTCCACTCCCGCGAGCGTCGCGATCACCGGTGACCGGCGTTGCGCCGAGGTCATCCGGGCCACCAGGTCGTGGAACTGGGTGGTCCGCAGGATCGTCCACGGCAATCCCGAGCTCACCACGCGTTCCTCGGCTTCGAGCTTCGCCCGGTAGTAGGGCAATGGCACCTCGTCGACGCCGACGATCGAGATGTAGATCAGGTGCGGATCGCCGTTGCGCCGCGCCGAGTCGATCAGTCGCTGCGTCGCCGCCACGTCCTTGCGCCCCAACGTCGTTGCGCAGTGCACGATGGCGTCGACTCCCGACGTCGCCGCGTCCATGCCATCGCCCGTGCGCAGATCCCCGGTCGCCCACTCGTGCCTGGCAACGGCCGAGTGAGTCCTACGGCTGAGCACTCGCAGGTCGTGTCCGGCATCGAGCAACTGGTCCACCACTGCTGTGCCCAGCGTGCCCGTCCCGCCAGTCACCAAAATCGGATTCCGCACTCATCCGTCCTTTCCCGAAGACACCAGGAGGACGAGTCGAAGCCGCAGAACGTGACACCCGTGGGTGCCGCCCAGGACGACACCCACGAATGCCCGTTCAGCCCTCGAGCGGCGCGAGCCGCCACAGAGAGATGACCTCCGCGACGCGGGCGGCGTGGAGCGGATCTTCGGACGCTGCGGCCTTCGGATGACGAGGCTCGGTGTCCGATCTGGCGACGACATGAAGCCCGGCCCGGTGAATGGCCTCGAGCAGATCGGCTCGAGTGCGCAGGCCAAGGCGTTCAGCCAGGTCCGAGAGGATCAACCACCCCTCCCCTCCCGGCTGCATGTGGGCGGGCAATCGATCGAGGAAGTCCCGCAGCATCCGGCTCTCCGGGTCGTAGACCGCGTGGTCCAGCGACGAATGCGGCTGGGCAGGCACCCACGGCGGGTTGCACACGACCAGCTGCGCACGTCCCGGCGGGAAGAGGTCTGCCTCCACAGGTTCGATCCGACCGGCGAGTCCCAACCGTCGCGCGTTGTCCTCGGCGCACCGGATCGCTCGTGCCGAGCTGTCCGTGGCCACCACCCGTACCACGCCGCGGCGCGCGAGAACCGCTGCCAGCACGCCGGTTCCAGTACCGATGTCGAATGCGGTCCGGATCTGCGACAGCGGAGCATCTGCGACCAGGTCGACGTACTCGTTCCTCGTCGGGGCGAACACGCCGTAGTGCGGGTGGATGTGTGCCCCGAGCGCTGGCACTGCGACGCCCTTCCTCCGCCATTCCCTCGCACTGATGACGCCTAGCAACTCCCGCAGCGGGACGACGTACGGCGCGTCAACCTCTCCGTAAACGTCGCGGCAAGCAGGACCAACGTCTGGTGCGCGACGCAGCGCCAGCACATGGTCACTCTCGATGCGGACCATGACGAGTGACAGCGCCCGTGCTCTGCGCGACTGTTCCTGCCGGTGGTGGAAGAACGCTTCGGTGGCAGACGAAGTGCGCTTCTGCGGCCGCTGCAGACGGCGGGAGATCGCGCTGAGGAGTTGGCGGGCCTGGTGGAAATCGCCCTGCCACAGCAAGCCCGTCCCCCGGGATACCAGCTGGCACGCCCGGTTCGCAGGCATCCGGTCATCGGCGTGGACGAACTGAGCCGGTGGTTCTGCGCCGTTAACCGAGAACCAACGCAGCGCATTTCCGGGCATGACCTGCTGCGCGCAAGCAGCATCGACTTCTGGAAGGTGCATGAACCGCTCCTGCTGATGCGGTCGAATGCAGCTCAGCAGCGAATTGCGCGCTTGAGCTGCACGAAGCGGAAGGTGGACGCTCAGATCCCCAGCCGGGCACGCACGCCTCGGCCGGTGGGGTGGGATCCGGAACTAACCGACCACAGCAGCATGAGCAGGAGCCGTCATGCCGTGGAGGCTAGCGCACCCGCGCTGCGACGTGCCGGACAGGAACCCAGCACGTCGCAGCGCGGGTGCTTCTAGACCGTTGACACAGACCGATGCATGCCGAGCAGGGTGCCCAGCATCAGTCCGTCCATCACCACTGCGATGGCGCGGCCACGCACCTCGGGACGGGTCAGCTGCGCGCACAACGACAGCGCGATTCCGAAGAACGCCTGGGACGCCACACCGGTGATGACGCGGGCCACCACCATCACCCCGTACCCCGCCGCGGTGGCCGCCAGCAGGTTGCCGGCGAGGAAGATCCCGAACAGGCTCAGCAGCGCCGTTTTCGGCCGGAACTTCATCAGCGCGACAGTGAGGAACGGCCCGCCGAGGGCCATCGCGGCGGCGAACGCGATGATCAGGTAGCCGATCTGCGGGATGGTGGCGTCGAGTCCGACGGCCATCTGCGGCATCAGCCCGGCGAACACCAGCCCCGGCGGTTATCCAGCTCCGATTCGACGATCACCGCGAACAGCGCCCGAATCCGCTCCAGCTCGGAGCTCTCGGGGTCGTCCAGGATCGACAGCTGCTTGGTCGTGGCATCGATGTAGCGGACGAGCGAGCGCATGAACAGGTCGTGCTTGCTGTTGAAGGTGTTGTAGATGCTGCTGCGACCGAGGCCGGTCGCCTCGCACAGATCCTGGGTCGACGTCGCCTCGTAACCATTCGCCCAGAAGGTCCGCATCGCGGCCTCCAGCGCACGGTCCTCGTCGAACAACCTCGGTCGCGCCATGCGAGGACCGCAACAGGTCATGAAACGAGCTGTCCAATACTGGCGTCGACGCCTCGCCCAAGCAAGCGTCAGCGAGTCGTGTCTGGCGTAAAGCGCACGGCCCGGGAGAGCAGATAGCGCCGCGCCACCAGGTGGATCGGGACGACGACCGGCCAGACGATCCGACTCACGCCCCGGTAGGGCTCGACGAACGTTGCGACGATGAGGGGATCCGACCGCACGCGGAACACCGGGTTCGCCCGCAAACCGACCTTCCAGAGCACTTCGAGGCGAATCCAGTCGGGCTTCGACTCACCGATCCGCCAACCGCTTCTGCGCTCGTGTCACGTCCCGGCGGCCCTTCTCGTCCACCCAGCGACGAGAAGGAGGGTCTCGATGACAACGTACGCACAGTGCCCGCGGAACGTCTTCACCACGACCGTGACCATCATCGGCGCAGCCATGATGCTCGTGACCGGCTCTTGGTGCCGGCTCGATCCGACGAGCTTCGCGGAGTGGGCGAACTGGCCGAACCACGAGCACTTCCTGCACGACGCAGGGGTGTTCCAGATCGGCATCGGGCTGATGATGCTCACCGCCCTGACCTGGCGCGATGCGCTGGTCGTCGTGCTCACCGGATTCGTGGTCGTCGACCTGCTCCACGGGATCAACCACGCAGTCGACACCGGTGGCGGTCGCCCGTCCGATTCGTGGATCCTGTTCGGCACGGCCGCACTGGGGGCCGCCGCACTCCTGATCCGGATGCGCACGATCCGTCACTCCGGATTGGAGGTCGGACGATGAGAGTCGTGCTGGCCGGAGCAACTGGGACGATCAGCTCCGCACTTGTGCCCCAGCTGCTCGCAGCGGGTCACGAGGTCATCGGACTCACCCGGAGTTCCACCGGGGCGCAGCGAATCCGCGCCGCCGGAGTCGTGCCCGTGATCGCCGACGTGATGAACGCTGATGCACTCCTGACCGCGCTCGACGGGCAGACCGCGGACGCGGTGATCCACCAGGCCACCGCCATCACGCGAACCCCCGCTCACCACCGCGACCTGCACCCCACCGATGCACTGCGCGATGTGGGTACGCGAAACCTGTTGCGCGCCGCAACGCAGCTCGGGGCACACAGGTTCGTCACCCAGTCGTTCTTCCTCGGCTACGGATGGCGCGACCACGGCCAGCAAAGCCTCACCGAAGACCACCCGTTCGCCGAGACGGGGCACGGCGCTTTCGACCACCACCTGCGGTCGCTGCGGTCCAATGAGGACCAGGTGCTCGGAGCTTCGGGGATCGAAGGCATCGCCTTGCGCTACGGACTGTTCTACGGACCCGAGCCCGCGACGCGGAAGATGCTGGCATTGGCGCGGAAACGACTGCTCCCCGTTCCGCGCCCGGCAGCGACGCTGCACCCGATCCACATCGCCGACGCCGCCTCCGCCACGATCGCCGCACTCGAGCGCGGACGAGCCGGTCAGGCGTACAACATCGTCGACGACCAGCCCGTCGACATGGGCGACTTCCTGAGCGCGGTGGCCAAGACCGCGGGAGCGCCAGCCCCGCTGCGCATACCCGGCTGGCTGCTGCGAGCCACCCCCTACCTGCACGCCCTGCTGGTCGGCACTCAGATCCGGCTCGACAACAGCAAGGCCAAACGCGAACTGGACTGGACGCCGCAGTACCCGACCTATCGCGAAGGTCTGCCTTCAGCACTGCGGTGACGGGCTGTGGCCAGGAACACGATCCACCGGATCGGTTGGCAACGCGAGGATTCCGCCGCCGCGCCGGGCGGCCGGCACGCACCACATCCCGGTGCCGTCGAAATGGCGGCGAGCAGGTCATTAGGGTGTACAGGTGGCCTGATCCACGATTCACGGCGAAGGGACCCCGGTGAACGCTCCAGCATCGACCGTCGAAGAGCTGACCGCCCAGCGCGATCGCGCCAGCCAGGACCACGCGGCCCTGGTCGCGCGCGGCCTGCAGCTGGACCTCACCCGGGGCAAGCCGTCGCCACGCCAGCTCGACCTCTCCAACGACCTGGCGACCGTCCAGGGCCCGCTGACCTCCGCGAACGGCACCGACCTGCGCAACTACGGCGGGCAGCAGGGTCTGCCCGAGCTGCGGGCGATCTTCAGCGACGACCTGCAGGTGCCGGCCGAGCAGCTGCTGGCCGCTGGCAACTCCAGCCTCGAGCTGATGCACGACGCGCTGGTCTTCGCACAGCTCGGCACTCTCCCGGGCGGCCAGCGCCGCTGGGTCGAGGAGCCCGAGATCGCGTTCCTGTGCCCGGTCCCCGGCTACGACCGGCACTTCGCGCTGTGCGAGCGGTTCGGCATCAAGATGATCCAGGTCCCGATGACCGCGGACGGCCCGGACATGGACGTCGTCGAGCGCCTCGTCGCCGAGGACCCGAAGATCAAGGGCATCTGGTGCGTGCCCAAGTACAGCAACCCGGACGGCGTCGTCTACTCCGACGAGACCGTGCGCCGGTTGGCCGCCATGCCCACCGCCGCCCCGGACTTCCGGATCTTCTGGGACAACGCCTACGCGGTGCACCACCTCACCGCCGAGGCCGTTGAGATCGCCGACGTGCTCGCGCTGTGCGCCGAGAACGGCAACCCGGAACGGGCGTTCGTCTTCGGCTCCACCTCGAAGATCACCTTCGCCGGTGGCGGTGTCGCCTTCTTCGGCTCCTCCCCCGCCAACGTCGAGTGGTGGCTGGGCTGCACCGCCAAGCGCAGCATTGGCCCGGACAAGATCAACCAGCTGCGCCACGTCCGCTTCCTCCGCGACGCCGAGGGCCTGCGTGAGCACATGCGGCAGCACGCGGCGCTGATCCGCCCCAAGTTCGACGCGGTCGACAAGATCCTCACCGCTGAGCTGGGCGACACCGACCTCGCCTCGTGGACCAAGCCGGTCGGCGGCTACTTCATCAGCCTGCAGGTCCCCGAGGGCTGCGCCCGCGCGGTGGTCGCGAAGGCCAAGGAGGCGGGCATCGCCCTCACCCCGGCCGGCGCGACCCACCCCTACGGCGACGACCCGACCGACAGCATGATCCGCATCGCTCCGACCTTCCCGGACCAGGCGGAACTCGAAGAGGCCATCGCGGGCCTGGCCACCTGCGTCCGCCTCGTCGGCACCGAGAAGCTCCTCGCCGACCGCCAGAACTGACGCCACTGGTGGGGGGGTCGCGGGTGCAGCCCCCCACCCAGGCATCAACCGCCAGCTGCGACCAACCTCGCCGCAACCCACAGGAAGACCTTCGAGGCGCCGAGCTCGGACTCCGTGAGCCACTCGGCTGCCTGACGCGCCTGCTGCTCGTCCTGGATCAACCGTTCACGAAACACGCCAAGACCTCTCGGTCAGACCCCCGAGGCAGGTCCAGGTGTCCCAGCTGTCCGGGCCGGATACCAGTTTCGCATTGCGCGCGAACGAAAATCCCGCGATCGCCGCTCCGATCCGGAGCGGCGATCAGCGTCCGATGTGGATCCGGTCCGTACTACGCCTCGGTGGGGATTCGCTGCTGGCGGAAGGCTGCGGTGACGGTCTGCTCGAGCAGAACCGCGATCGTTGTAGGGCCAACCCCGCCCGGGACCGGGGTGATCAGGCCGGCGCGGGTGGCCGCTTCGTCGAACTCGACATCGCCGACGTTGCCCTCGTTGTAGCCCGCATCGATCACGACCGCACCGGGCTTGAGCCACTCGCCGCGGACGAACTCCGGCTTGCCGACCGCAGCGACCACGATGTCCGCGTTCCGCACGTGCGAGGGCAGGTCGGTAGTCCTCGAGTGGCACACCGTCACCGTCGCGTCGCGCCCCAGGAGCAGCATGCTCATCGGCTTGCCCAAGATGGCGCTGCGGCCGATCACCACAGCGTGCTTGCCTCGCGGATCCACGTCGTAGGCGTCGAGCAGGCGCATGATCCCCGCCGGCGTGCACGAGGCGAAACCGTCGAATCCGAACGCCATCGACGCGAAGGACTGCGAAGTGACACCGTCGACGTCCTTCTCCGCCGAGATGGCGTCGAACGCCGAGCGCTCGTCGATGTGGGCCGGGACCGGGTGCTGCAGCAGAATGCCGTGCACCGACGGGTCGTTCGACAGCTCGGTGATCGCGCCGACCAGTTCCTCGGTCGTGATCGTGTCCGGTAGCGGCACGTGACGGGACTCGATGCCGTACTTCGCGCACCGGTTCCGCTTCATCCGCACGTAGGTGACCGAAGCTGGGTCCTCGCCGACCAGCACCGTCGCCAGGCAGGGCTTGGCCCCGGTCTGCTTCTCGAAGTGCGCGGCCTTCTCGCCGGTGCGATCCATAATGTCGCGGGCCACCGCGGTGCCGTCGATCAGACGAGAGTCAGCCATGCGTTGCTCCTCGGGTGTCGTTCTTCCTGATCACCCAGGCGCGCGGCTTCGGACCGGCACAGCCGGCCGGGCCGCTCCCCGGTGGTACTCCACCTGAACGCCAGTCACGGCCCCGCACCCACGATAACGGCTCCGCCCTTGCTGGCCGTCCAACAGGTGGCGAGCATCGCTCCGCCGGAGACTTCTTTATCTTCCGGCGTCCGGCTCACTTCTTCCGCACCACGCCGCCTCGTGCGGCGGCGAGCGCGAGGGCGGCCGCGTGCTCGGCGGTGACGTCGTCGACCGGCTCGGCGCTGATCAGCAGTCGGAAGTAGATCGGCGCGGCGAGTGTCTTGAGCAGTTCGCCGGGATCTGTGTCGGCGGGAAGTTCTCCGCGCTCGACAGCCCGCGCAATCACCGGTTCGGCGCGCCTGAGCCGGTCGCTGAAGATGCGCTTCCTGGCGTCGGCGATCTCCGGTAGGCGCGCCGCATCCGAGAGCATCGCCGCGAGGACGGCCTGTCCGATCGGGCTCGTCATCGTGCGCACGAGCGAGTGCGCGAGTTCGCGGAGATCGGTGTCAACAGCGCCGGTATCGGGCGGCGACGTGGTCGGCAAGCGCGTCCACGACGAGGCTCTCTCGGTCCGTCCACCGACGGTAGACCGTTGTGCACCCCCGCACGCTGCGCGACGTTGTCCACCGTAAGCCGGTGCTGTTTTTCATGCGCCGCGCTCTGACTGAACTACCGCTCGCCGCCGTCTCCTTTGCTCGAGCGACGGCACAGGTGGCCCAGTGGACGGCGTATGCACCAGAAAGGGGAGCCGACCTGAGCGGCCGACTCCCCTTTCACCAGCACCTTCACGACTCCGCGTCAGGTGCTCAATGTTGTGTTAGATGCAGTAAATCCAACCTCAGCTGCAGCCGGAGGTGGAGCCGCAGCCCTCGCAGAGGTAGCAGGAACCCGACGGACGCATCTTGGTGCCGCAGGTCATGCACAGCGGCGCGTCCGCGGCCTTGCCCAGGCGCAGCTCCAGGAGCTCGGTCGAGCTGCCCGCCCGGTTCAAGTCCTCGGACTTCTCCTTCTTCGAGTAGTCCACAGTAGAGCGCAGGGTGTCCAGGTGGACCTCGTTCGGCTGCTCGGCCGGGACCGCCTCACCGCTGACCTGCGCCTCCCGCTCATTGGCGGTGAAGATGCCCAGCTGGGCACGCTTCTCGTAGGGCAGGTAGTCCAGCGCCAGACGGCGGAACAAGTAGTCCAGCACGCTGCTGGCCATCCGGACGTCCGGGTCGTCGGTCATGCCGGCCGGCTCGAAGCGCAGGTTCTGGAACTTCGAGACGTAGAACTCCAGCGGAATGCCGTACTGCAGACCCACCGAGATCGACATCGAGAAGGCGTCCATGACACCCGCCAGGGTCGAACCCTGCTTGCCGAGCTTGACGAAGATCTCGCCCAGCCCGTCGTCCGGGTACGAACCGGCGTGCAGGTAGCCCTCGGCGCCACCCACGGTGAACGACACCGTCTGGCTCGGACGCTTCTTCGGAAGCCGCTTGCGGACCGGGCGGTACTCGATCTGCTTCTCGACCTCCTTCTCCTTCTCGGCCTTGTCGCCCTTGCCCGCCGACAGCGGCTGACCCACCTTGCAGTTGTCGCGGTAGATCGCCAGCGCCTTCAGACCCAGCTTCCAGCCCTCGAAGTAGAGCTGCTCGACCTCTTCGATGGTCGCCGACTCCGGCATGTTGACCGTCTTGGAGATCGCACCCGAGATGAACGGCTGCACCGCGGCCATCATCCGCACGTGGCCCATCGGCGCGATCGAGCGCTCGCCCATCGCGCAGTCGAAGACCTCGTAGTGCTCCGGGCGCAGACCCGGCGCGTCGACCACGTGGCCGTTCTCGGCGATGAACTCGACGATCGCCTCGATCTGCTCGTCCTGGTAACCCAGCGCCTTCAGCGCCCGCGGCACCGTCTGGTTGACGATCTGCATCGAGCCGCCGCCGACCAGCTTCTTGAACTTGACCAGCGCCAGGTCCGGCTCGATGCCGGTCGTGTCGCAGTCCATCATCAGGCCGATGGTCCCGGTCGGGGCCAGCACGGAGGCCTGCGCGTTGCGCCAGCCGTTGCGGGCACCGATCTCCAGGCCCTCCTGCCACACCTTCGTCGCCAGCTTGTGCACGGCGGCGTCGTTCTGGTGGTAGGTGCGGACCAGGTCGTTGGCCGCGGCGTGCTTGCGCATGACGCGCTGGTGCGCCTCGGCGTTGCGGGCGTAGCCCTCGTACGGGCCGACCACACCGGCCAGCTCGGCCGACCGCTTGTAGGCGGTACCGGTCATCAGCGAGGTGATCGCCGCCGCCAGAGCCCGGCCGCCGTCCGAGTCGTAGGCGTGACCGGTGGCCATCAGCAGCGCACCCAGGTTGGCGTAGCCGATGCCCAGCTGGCGGAACTTGCGGGTGGTGGTGCCGATCGGCTCGGTCGGGAAGTCCGCGAAGCAGATCGAGATGTCCATCGCGGTGATGACGAACTCGACGGCCTTCTCGAACAGGTCCGCGTCGAAGGTCAGGTCATCGCGCAGGAACTTGAGCAGGTTCAGCGACGCCAGGTTGCAGCTGGAGTTGTCCAGGTGCATGTACTCCGAGCACGGGTTGGACGCGGTGATCCGACCGGTCTCCGGCGAGGTGTGCCAGTCGTTGATCGTGTCGTCGTACTGGATGCCCGGGTCGGCGCAACCCCAAGCGGCCTTGGCCATCTTGTGGAACAGGGCGCGGGCCTGCACCGAGTCCAGCACCTCACCGGAGGTGCGGGCGCGCAGCCCGAACTGGCCGTCGCTCTCCACCGCGCGCATGAACTCGTCGGAGACGCGCACCGAGTTGTTCGCGTTCTGGTACTGCACCGAGTTGGAGTCGGCGCCACCGAGGTCCATGTCGAACCCGGCGTCGCGCAGCGCGCGGATCTTGTGCTCCTCGCGCGACTTGGTCTCGATGAACTCCTCGATGTCCGGGTGGTCGACGTCCAGCACGACCATCTTCGCCGCACGGCGGGTCGCGCCACCGGACTTGATGGTGCCCGCCGAGGCGTCCGCACCGCGCATGAACGAAACCGGACCGGACGCGGTGCCGCCCGAGGACAGCAGCTCGCGGGAGGAACGGATGCGGGACAGGTTCAGGCCGGCGCCGGAACCGCCCTTGAAGATCAGGCCCTCTTCCTTGTACCAGTCGAGGATCGACTCCATCGTGTCGTCGACGGAGAGGATGAAGCAGGCGGACACCTGCTGGCGCGAGCTGGTGCCGACGTTGAACCACACCGGGGAGTTGAAGCTGAACACCTGGTGCAGCAGCATCCAGGTCAGCTCGTGCTCGAAGATCTCCGCGTCGGCGTCGGTGGCGAAGTAGTCGTACTCGACACCGGCGGCGACGTAGGTCTTGACGACCCGGTCGATGAGCTGCCGGAGGCTGCTCTCCCGCTCCTCGGAACCCATCGCACCGCGGAAGTACTTGCTGGTGACGATGTTGACCGCGTTGAGCGACCAGAAGTCGGGGAACTCGACACCGCGCTGTTCGAAGTTGACCGACCCGTCCCGCCAGTTGGTCATCACCACATCGCGGTGCTCCCACTTGACCTCGTCGTAGGGGTGCACCCCCTCGGTGGTGTAGACGCGCTGCACCCGGATGCCCTCGCGGGCACCTGCTGCCGACTCCCCCGCTGCGCCGGCCGGGCTACCGACGGTCTCTGTCATGACCTGACCCTCTTCCTTGTCACTCACTCGTCGTGCTTGGTCGGCCCCGTCCGGGCTACCCGTCCGGTTCGGTCGTGGCTGTTCACTCAGCGGCGTCCCCGGTTGGGACTCCGGCTGATGTCTTGCGTTTCCGGCCTGGCGGCGAACCGCGCGCCGGCGCGCCTTACTCACTGCTGTTCTCCGCACCGCTCTGCGCGGCCTCGCGGGCCGCTCGCAGCTCGGCGATCTCCTTCTCGAAGTCCTCCACCGAGGAGTACGCCTGGTACACGCTCGCGAAGCGCAGGTAGGCGACCTCGTCCAGCTCGCGCAGCGGCCCGAGGATCGCCAAACCGACCTCGTGGCTGGGCAGCTCGGACACGCCGAGCGACCGGACGGTCTCCTCCACCTGGTGCGCGAGCTGCTGCAGCGCGTCTTCCTCGACCGGACGCCCCTGGCACGCGCGGCGCACGCCGCGCACGACCTTCTCCCGGCTGAAGGGCTCGGTGACACCGGAGCGCTTGACCACCGACAGCACCAGTTCCTCGATGGTCGTGAAGCGCCGACCGCACGTCGAGCACGATCGCCTGCGCCGGATCGCCTGACCTTCCTCGACCTCGCGCGAATCGACGACCCTGGAGTCCTCCCCGCGGCAGAATGGGCACCGCACCGGCACTCACCCCCTTCCCCAGTTCGCCGCCACCTGCCTCACGGCAGTCGACGACCACTCACGCTCCGTGGGTGCGCGAACACCTTACAAGCCCAACCTGTGGACTAAACACACGGACGTAACTACTAGATGTTGTGGTCAACTCTAAACCGCGCCGGGAGCGCGATGCAAACCAGGAACGGCCTTCTGCGTGCCGCGTCCACCCCCCTCGCACACCGCGCTTGAAAACCGGCAGGTCGCCGCATGGAGCACCCGGACACGAGACCCCGGCCACTCCGTCAAGTGGATCAATCGGACACCGGAACCACTAGCAGTCGACCAGCCTCGACGGCGGTCGTGTCCAACCCGTTCAGCTCCACGATCCGAGTGACCACGGCCCGCGGGTCGCCAGCCGGGGCCACCTGGTCGGCTATCCCCCACAGAGTGTCACCGGCGCGTACCTCGACCAGGGTGGTACCACCCGCCATCAGCGCGTCGCGGAACCCGAAGAGGCCCACCAGCATGACAATGAGGAAAGTGAAGATCGCCACCGAGGTCAGCCAAATCCATTCGCCGCTCCGGCGCGCCCGGTCGTACGCGTCCGCAGCTGGCTGCGCCGCGCGCGACGCGACCCGGCAAGCTGCCTGCACCTCTCCGTCGCGCGGCCGGATCACTACGACCGGATCAGTCGTCCTCCGCCGGGCGGCCGACCGCCGCTCGACCTGGCGCGTCCGCCCCGCCGCATCGATGAACGTGGTCATGCCGCCTCCCGCACCGCGAACCAAGATCGAATAAATGTTCGATCGAACCTGCGTGCGATTGTGTACCAAGAGTGCCCCGAAGCGCGATATCTGGGGTCAAAATTAACTCGAACAGGTGTTTGATCTCTACGTTTCGCGCGTCTACTGTGGAAACCGGGCGTTCCGAACGCCCCCGCGATCAACACCGCAGTTCACCCACATGGACAGGAGGCAGCGGTGGCGAGCAATGCGACCGGCTCGATCAAGGGCCAGGTACAAGACATCAAGGACTCCCAGGCCGAGGTGCACGCCCTGCCCGAGCAGCCCAGCGGAGTCGAAGAACTCAGCGAACGCCAGCTGCGGGTGCTGGACGCCATCCGCAAGTGGATGCGCGAGCACGGCTATCCGCCAAGCGTGCGCGAGATCGGTGATGCCGTCGGCCTCACCTCGACCTCGTCTGTCGCCTACCAGCTCCGCGTGCTGGAGCGGAAGGGCTACCTGCGCCGGGATCCGCACCGTCCGCGCACGGTCGGCGTGCTGGTCGGCGGCGAGTTGGAGCTGGAGGGTTCCGGGCAGGCCAAGCCCGCCTACGTGCCGGTGGTGGGACGCATCGCGGCCGGTGGTCCGATCCTGGCCGAGGAGTCGATCGAGGACGTCTTCCCGCTGCCGAAGGAAATCGTCGGCGACGGAACGCTGTTCCTGCTCAAGGTCGTCGGCGATTCCATGGTGGACCTCGCCATCACCGACGGTGACTGGGTCGCCGTGCGCCAGCAGCCGGACGCCGAGAACGGCGACGTCGTGGCCGCGATGATCGACGGCGAGGCGACGGTGAAGACCTTCAAGCGCACCGACGAGCACGTCTGGCTACTGCCCCACAACGCCGCCTACGAGCCAATCCTGGGCGACGACGCGGCGATCCTCGGCAAGGTAGTCGCAGTTTTGCGTCGTCTCTGAGACGACCGTTCTAGAGGTTCTTCCTGCGGGGCCGAGCAACGTTGATACCCGGGTCTGGTGATACCCGGGTCAGCGCTTGCGGCGCAGTCGGCCCGTGCGGAAGACAGACAGCCCGGCCAGCACAGCGGCGAACAGCAGTGCTGGCCGGTTGAAGCGCCGGTCCTGCTCGGCTTGACCGACGGACTGACGGATTCGGCCCGTCGTCTGGTCAGGACTACCGACGCGCAGAAATGGTGACGCCGAGGCGGTGCCCGACGTCACCAGCAGCAGTGCAACCGCAGTTCTCAGCCCTTGCCGGTGAAGGGCTCCAGCGCGCTGGCCAGGTCGGATCGGACCTTGGCTTGCAGACTGGTGCCGTCCGGGGTGTGCTCCTCAGCGACGACCTCGCCCTCGGCGTGCACGCGCGCGACCAGTTCGCCGCGGGTGTAAGGCACGAGCGCGGAGACGAAGACGTCCGGGCGGGGCAGCAGTTCGGCGATGGCCTCGCGCAGCTCCTCCACGCCCGCGCCGCTGTGCGCGGAGACGAACATCGCGCCCGGCAGCAACCGTCGCAGCTCTGCCATGCGCGTCTCATCCACCGAGTCGATCTTGTTCACCACCAGCAGCTCCCGCGGCATCTCCGACTCGTGCTCGTCGCCGATCTCGCTGAGCACCTCGCGCACCGCGGCGACCTGCTCGTGCGGCGACCCCTCGGAGCCGTCCACGACGTGCACCAGCAGATCCGCGCCGCCGACCTCCTCCAGCGTGGAGCGGAACGCCTCGACCAGCTGGTGCGGCAGGTGGCGCACGAAACCGACGGTGTCTGTCAGCGTGTAAGCGCGACCGTCCGGAGTGGCGGCCCGGCGGGTGGTGGGGTCCAGGGTGGCGAACAGCGCGTCCTCCACCAGCACGCCCGCGCCGGTTAGCGCGTTGAGCAAGCTGGACTTGCCCGCGTTGGTGTAGCCGGCGATGGCCACGCTCGGCACCTCGTTGGCCTCCCGGCGGCCCCGCTTGGTACCGCGCACCGTGCTCATCGCGGCCAGGTCCTTGCGGAGCTTGCTTATGCGCTTGTGGATACGCCGCCGATCGGTCTCCAGCTTGGTCTCACCAGGACCACGGGTACCGACACCGCCGTTGGCCCCGGCGCGGCCACCTGCCTGCCGGGACATCGTCTCGCCCCAACCGCGCAGGCGCGGCAGGAAGTACTGGAGCTGGGCGAGCTCGACCTGCGCCTTGCCCTCCTTGGAGCGGGCGTGCTGGGCGAAGATGTCCAGGATCAGCGCGGTCCGGTCGACCACCTTGACCTTGAGCTTCTCCTCCAGCTGACGCAGCTGGCCGGGCGAGAGCTCACCGTCGCAGATCACGGTGTCCGCACCGGTCGCCACGACGATGTCGCGGAGCTCGAGCACCTTGCCGGAACCGACGTAGGTGCCGGGGTCCGGGCGGTCGCGGCGCTGGATGATGCCCTCCAGCACCTCCGAGCCGGCCGTTTCGGCCAGTCGGGCCAGCTCCTCGAGCGAGGCGTCGGCGTGCGCGGCGTCGCCATCGGTCCAGACACCGACCAGCACCACGCGCTCCAGGCGGAGTTGGCGGTATTCGACCTCGGTGATGTCCGCGAGCTCGGTGGACAACCCCGCGATCCGCCGCAGCGACGCGCGCTCGTCGCGTTCCATTTCGCCCGTGGACGGATCTGCGGACGGAGCGGATTCGTATTCGTCGGCTTCGATCACGTCGTGGTCGAGTTCGGCGGACCAGGTCAAAGAATTTTTCATATCAACACCATTGTCCCACGGTCCGCGACTGATTTTCACGCCTCGAACTGGCGGTGACCCGTTTGCACCCGTGTGAGGCCACCAACAGCCGAACCGTTACGCGTTCTGCCACCAGGTCGGGTCGAGGTGCCCGCGGGCGATCAGGACGGCCGGCCCAGTGAGCGTGGCAGTCGTCGGGGTGACCTCCACCTCGACGGTGCCACCGGGGATGTGCACGACTCGACGCCCGGTGTCCGCACCGGACGCACGCAGCGCCGCGACGGCCGCTGCGACGGTGCCGGTACCGCAGGAGCGGGTTTCGCCCACTCCACGCTCGTAGACCCGCATCTGCACGTGGTCGCCGTCCAGCGGCCGGACGAACTCGATGTTCGTGCCGTTCGGGAACAGGTCGGGGTCGTGCGGCGGCCGAGTCTTCAGGTCCAGGCCTTCCAGCTCGACGTCGCTCACGCAGGCCAGGTGGGGGTTGCCGACGTCGACGGCAACCCCGGTGAAGGTGCGGCCGGAAGCGTTGGTGGTGGACTCGCCGAAGATCTTCGCCGCGCCCATGTGGATGGTGACGTGCCCGTCCTCGCGGATCCGGACCGGTCGCACGCCCGCGCGGGTGCCGACCGGCAGCTCACCTTCAGCGGCCAGCCCGGCATCGACCAGGTAGCGGGCGAACACCCGCACGCCGTTGCCGCACATCTCGGCGATCGAGCCGTCGGCGTTGCGGTAGTCCATGAACCACACGTCCGCCGGGACGTCGGCGGGGGCGTCCGGCAGCGCGCCGGCACGGACCACTCGCAGCACGCCGTCCGCGCCCAGCCCGCGGCGGCGGTCGCACAGCGCCTGCACCCGCTCCTCGGTCAGCTCCAACGCGCCGTCCGGGTCGGGCAGGATGACGAAATCGTTCTGGGTGCCGTGGCCCTTGATGAACTCGGGCCCCTGAGAAGTGCGCACGAGGCAAGTCTACGGAGCGAGTGCGGCCTGGACATCGGCGACCAGCGCCGGGTCGGCGGCGTCGAACCAGCGGGTCCGGAGGTCGCGGCGGAACCAGGAACGCTGCCGCCGGACGAAGCGGCGGGTGAGCTTGGCGGTCTCGGCCGCGGCCTCCGCCATGTCCTCCGCGCCGTCAAGTTCGGCGAGAACCTGCTGGTAGCCGAGGGCGCGGCTGGCGGTGCGCCCCTCGCGCAGCCCGACCTTCTCCAGGCTGCGGACCTCGTCTACCAGTCCCGCGTCGAACATGCGGGTGACGCGCAGGTCGACGCGCTCGTCGAGGGCCTCGACCGGGCGGTCCAGGCCCAGCAGCACCGCGCCGTAACGCGGCGGCCCGGGCTTCGGCAGGTTCGCCGAGAACGGCTTGCCGGTGATCTCGATGACTTCGAGCGCACGCACGATGCGCCGCCCGTTGCTGGTCAGGATCGCCGCGGCGGCCGCCGGGTCCAGCTCCTCCAGCCGTCGGTGCAAGGCCGCGGGGCCGACCTGCGCGAGCTCCGCTTCGAACTTGCTGCGGACCTCCGGGTCGGTGCCGGGGAAGGTCAGGTCGTCGATCACGGCCTGCACGTAGAGCCCGGAGCCGCCGACCAGGATCGGCGTGCGGTTGCGGGCGAGTACGTCCTCGACGACGCCGCGCGCCTGCCGCTGGTAGGCCGCGACCGACGCAGTCTCGGTGACGACGAGGACGTCGAGCAGGTGATGCGGAACGCCCTGGCGCTCGGCCTCGGTGAGCTTGGCGGTGCCGATGTCCATCCCCTGGTAGAGCTGCATCGCGTCCGCGTTGATCACTTCACCGCCAAGCTCCTGGGCGAGCTCCACGGCCAGATCCGACTTGCCGGTAGCGGTGGGACCGACGATCGCCACCAGGTGGGGAAGGCACTGCACCCCTCGACCTTAGTTCCTGCCCCCGGCCTACCGGATCCCCACCACTCCCCTGCCGCGAGGCGTCAATTTCAGGGTGACGGCGGCGGGTTCAGGGCTGCCGGGTCCAGGTTGCGACGTGGTAGGTGACTCCGTATGGCGTTGCCGAGTAGAGGAGCTCGCCTCGCCAGGTTCCGCCGCTGGCGGCCACGACTCCCGGCAGCACCTGGAGCGCCGCGCGGCCTTCGACACCGAGTTCGGCGCACAGCTCCGGGTCCAGCGCCCGGAGCCGGTCGGTGCCGACATCGGCCAACGCAGTGCGGATCTGCTCGTCGAGCTGCCCGGCTCGCTCGTCCGGCAGGTACGGCGAGCGCTCGTCGGAGCAGTTCGTGCCATCCGCCAGGACCAGCAGGCCAACGGCTTCCTCCGCCAACGACTCACCGAGCCGCTGGCTCTCTTCCGCCGGAGTGTCCGGGGAGAGCAGGTGCACCGATGCAGAGCTGGCACCTGCCTGTTCGCGCAGCAGACCGGTGATCAGCGCGGGGAGCGGGAACTCCGGGTCCGCGGGCGCGGTGCCGCCCAACGTCACCGGGACATCGACGCCGAACCCCGAGAAGGTTCCGGCTGAGTCCGGGCCCAGCACGAGCGGGCCGGATCGATCTGCGGCAACGGCCACCCATTCGGTTGCACATTCAGTCAGACTGGACACGGCGCGCGAACAGGCGCCCCGCAAACGCTCGGTTTCCGCGTCGGCGCGCACGGTCAGCGCGGGGGCGAGCAACGGCGGGTACGGCACCACAGCGACACAGGCGATCACATCTGTGCACGGTAGAGGCACTGGCGAATGGCACGGAGCGGGGAGCCGCGAGCGGCTTCGACGTCGGCTTGTCCACCCCTGCCCTCTGCAACCGAACAGGTGCTTGAAGACAATGAAGCCGTGCAGGTCACAAGATCGCTGCGGACGCCGCGCGCGGAGGTTCGCCGTTGCTCCGGCGCGTCAATTCCGCGACGGAGTACCGATTCGCGCCTTGACCTGTTTGAATGCGCCAGCGGAGGACGGACCGCCGATGGGTTCGGGTCACCGCTTGCTGGGCCCCGATGGTTCGGGGCGCCCGTGCCAAGCACGGGCATCGGAGCGGGCACGCAAGGAGGAAGCCGGCCATGACGCACCAGGACACGACCCCCGAGCCGGTCGCCAAGAAGGCGACCGAGGACTCGATCACCGGCACCACCGGGTCAACCACGGCCGCGCCCGCGGTACCGACCGCGTCCAGCGATCCCACCAAGTGGGGTTGGGTGGACGCCGACGGCACGGTCTACGTCCGCACCGCCGACGGGGAGCGGGCGATCGGCTCCTGGCAGGCCGGTGACGCCGCCGAGGGCTTGGCCCTCTACGCGCGCAAGTTCGACGACCTGCTCACCGAGGTCGAGCTGCTTGAGACCCGGCTGCGCACCCACGCCGGCGACCCGAAGCACACCCTGACCAACGCCAAGCACCTGCACGAGTCGCTGGCCGATGCTCACGTGATCGGTGACCTGACGGCGCTCAACGCCCGGATCGAACACCTGCTGGAGCGCGCCGAGCAGGCCGTCGAAGGCGCCAAGCACGAGAAGGAGCAGGCCCGAGCGGACGCCATCGCGCGCAAGGAAGCGCTGGTCGCCGAGGCCGAGGAGATCGCCGCCGAGGCCACGCACTGGAAGAGCGCGGGCGACCGGCTGCGTCAGATCCTCGAGGAGTGGAAGAAGGTCCGCGGCGTCGACCGCAAGACCGACGAGCAGCTGTGGCGGCGGTTCTCCAAGGCGCGCGACGCGTTCAGCCGCCGCCGGGGTTCGCACTTCGCCGAGCTGGACCGGCAGCGCGCGGCGTCCAAGGCCCACAAGCAGGAACTCGTCGAGGAAGCGGAGGCGCTGACCGAGTCCAGCGACTGGGGTGACACCGCGAACCGCTACAAGCAGCTGATGGCCGAGTGGAAGGCCGCTGGGCGGGCACCGAAGGACAGCGACGAGGCGTTGTGGCAGCGGTTCCGCGCCGCGCAGGACCGGTTCTTCAGCCGCCGCTCGGAGGCGTTCTCCGAGCGCGACGCCGAGTTCGCCGAGAACGCGAAGCTGAAGGAAGAGCTGCTCGTCGAGGCCGAGCAGATCGATGCGTCCGCAGACCTCAAGGCCGCCCAGGCGCACCTGCACCGCATCCAGGAGCGTTGGGACGGGATCGGCAAGGTGCCGCGGGAGCGGATGCGCGAGCTGGAAGGCCGTCTGCGGACCGTGGGCGACAAGGTCCGCTCCGCCGCGGACACGCAGTGGCGGCGCACCGACCCCGAGGCGCAGGCCCGGGTCGACCAGTTCCGCGAGCGGGTCGAGCAGTTCGAGGCGCAGGCCGAGAAGGCGCGCGCCGCGGGCGACGAGCGCCGCGCGAAGAAGGCGCAGGAGCAGGCCGACCAGTGGCGGGAGTGGCTGGCGGCCGCGGAGCAGGCGATCGCCAGCCGGTAGCCCCGTGGGCTCGCGCCGTCACGCGGACGGCGCGAGCAGCCTCTCCTTCAGCACCGCCAGGTCCGCGTCGGTGCAGCCACCGGCTCGTAGGTGGGCTTCGACGTCGAACCCGTCGAGCGCCGCGTGCACCACTTCGCGCTTGGTGGTGCCGCGCTCGGCGAGGACTTCGCTGATCACCGGCTCCTGGTCCGGTCGACCGAGCCGCTCGAACATCGGCCGCAACCGCTCGTCGCTGAGACCGTGGTCAGCGACGATCTCGTCGGCCGCCACCCCGGCGAAGGCAAGCAGCACCAGCGCGATGATCCCGGTTCGGTCGCGACCAGCGGCGCAGTGCACGATCACGCCGCCCGGTTCGGCGTGCGCGATGGACTTGACGACCTTCGCAGTGCGCTCCGGGAACCGGTCCAGGAACGGCCGGAGGTACAGCGGGGTGCCCTGCAGGCCCTTGCCCCAGTAGTCCCAGAACTCGGTGTCGTGCACCGGATCCAGCGGAATCTTGAGGTTGGTCAGACCGGCCGGTCGCGGCGCGAGGTCAGCGCGCTCCTCACCCTCGTCGGTCAGATCGACGACGGTGCGGACGCCGTGCTCCCACACCCGCGTCCAGCCGTTCTCCGTCAGAAACGACAAACCCGCCGAGCGCACGACCGCGCCCCGACGCACCTGCTGTCCGTCACCTGCGGGCAGGCCGCCCAGGTCGCGAACGTTGTAGCCGCCGTCCCAGTGAAGATCTCTCGACATGCCCGTGGGACGTCCGAAGCACCGGACCAGTTGTTGCGCTCACCCGATCGGCCGAAGAACCTGTTTTGAACTCGTTTTGCGTGGCGGTGCGGGTAGCGGAACCTCAGCGTCCGCCTGGTCTGCGCATGCCAAATACACGGCAGTGGGGCCGTCCCCGCCAGGCGAACGCTGAGAACCCGCGGCGGTGCAAGCTGCGAGGGTGGACTATGCGCCTTCGGCGCTTCAAAGGCAAAGGATCAAAAACGGGCACAAGTGAGGGGCACCTTCGACCAGCGGTCGAAGGTGCCCCTCATTCGGAGACGGTTCAGTCCTCCTGCGTCCAGATGGTCTTGATCCACTGGACTGTCAGGACGGCCATGCAGACCATCGCGAGGATCAGGCCGATCGCAGGGCCGTGCTGGCCGCTGGTCTGGCGAGACCAGATCGCGATCATGCCTTCGAAGGTCACCACCGCTCCGGCCAGGCCCGCCGCGAAGGCGAACACCCAGCGGCGGGTGATCAGCGCCAGCGAGCCGAAACCCAGGCCGACGACCGTGGAGTTGACCGCGAACAGCCACGGCAGCAGGCCAATCTTGAGCTCCGGGTCCGCCTGACCGGTCAGCACCTGCCAGCCCGCAGCGTCACCTGCCCACGGCAGCAGCGAGGAGACGACCAGCACCAGCATCACCGAGGCGATCACCAGTGCTCGGGCGCCCGGGTCGATGCGGCGCAGCAGGTCTCGGCCGATCTTGGCTTCGCTCATCGTCACGTCCTGAACTTGGGTCAACACGCACATCCCTGTTCCGCGGCCGGCTTCGCGGCCGGTGCTCCGAAGGAGGGCAGGCCGAGCGTGACGCCCGAGGTCTTCGGCCGCACACCCTCCTCCCAGTGGTCACCGGCCCTGGTCCGCCGGTGCGAGCTGATGTCGGCGTCGGCGACCAGGTGGTGCGGGGCGGCGCGGGTGATGGTGGTGTGCACGACGTCGCCGGGCCGGATCTCGCGGTCGAGGGCACCGGTCGGCGTGAAGTGCACCAGCCGCCCGTCGCGGGCCCGACCGGACAGCCGGTGGGTTTCCGCGTCCTTGCGGCCCTCACCCTCGGCGACCAGCAGCTCCACCGGACGGCCGACGAGCTTCTTGTTCTCGTCCCAGGAGATCTCGTTCTGCAGCTCGACCAGCCGGTCGTAGCGCTGCTGGACGACCTCCTTGGGCAGCTGGTCGGGCAGGTCCGCCGCGGGGGTGCCGGGCCGCTTGGAGTACTGGAAGGTGAACGCGCTGGAGAACCGCGCCTGCCGGACGACCTCCATCGTCGCCTCGAAGTCCTCCTCGGTCTCACCCGGGAAGCCGACGATGATGTCGGTGGTGATCGCCGCGTCCGGCATCGCCTCGCGCACGTTGCGCAGGATGTTCAGGTACCGCTCGGAGCGGTAGGAACGGCGCATCGCCTTGAGGATCCGGTCGGAGCCCGACTGCAGCGGCATGTGCAGCTGCGGGCACACGTTCGGCGTCTCGGCCATCGCCTCGATCACGTCGTCGGTGAAGTCGCGCGGGTGCGGCGAGGTGAAGCGGACCCGCTCCAGGCCCTCGATCTCCCCGCAGGAGCGCAGCAGCTTGCTGAACGCGAAGCGGTCGCCGAATTCGACACCGTAGGCGTTGACGTTCTGCCCCAGCAGCGTCACCTCGAGAACGCCCTCGGACACCAGTGCCTGCACCTCGGCCAGGATCTCGCCGGGACGGCGGTCCTTCTCCTTGCCGCGCAGCGCGGGCACGATGCAGAACGTGCAGGTGTTGTTGCAGCCGACCGAGACCGACACCCAGCCGGCGTAGGCCGATTCGCGGCGCGCGGGCAGCGTCGACGGGAAGACGTCGAGCGCCTCGAGGATCTCGACCTCGGCCTCTTCGTTGTGCCGGGCGCGCTCGAGCAGAGTCGGCAGCGACCCGAGGTTGTGGGTGCCGAAGACGACGTCCACCCACGGGGCGCGCTTGACGATCGTGTCGCGGTCCTTCTGCGCCAGGCAACCACCGACCGCGATCTGCATGTTCGGGTTGCGGTCCTTGGCCGGGCGCATGTGGCCGAGCGTGCCGTAGAGGCGGTTGTCCGCGTTCTCCCGCACCGCGCAGGTGTTGAACACGACCACGTCGGCGTCGCCCGAACCGGCGCGCTCGTACCCGGCGTCCTCCAACATGCCCGCGAGCCGCTCCGAATCGTGCACGTTCATCTGGCAGCCGAAGGTGCGGATCTCGTACGTCCTCGTGCTCACCGTTCCACGGTAGCGCCTGGTCATGTCGCGGATTCACCCGCCCGGCGCGCAAGTCGATCGCGATTCAGCTACCGACCGTCATCGATCACCCACGCGAAGCAACTGCGGAGCGTAACCTACTTGCAACCTGTCAAGGCTTCTTCTATCTGGACTATCCCCCCGTAGGGGCTTAAGTTTCGGCCAACGAAATCCACTCTGACGCGTTCAGGAGTTTGAATGACCGCAGCTTCCAAGGACGTTCCGATGATCCGGATGTCCGCGGTCGACAAGTACTTCGGTTCCTTGCACGTGCTGCGGGAGATCGACCTGGAAGTCCCACGCGGGCAGGTCGTGGTGGTCCTCGGGCCATCCGGGTCGGGCAAGTCGACGTTGTGCCGCGCGATCAACCGGCTGGAGCCGATCAACTCCGGCGGCATCGAGATCGACGGCGTCGCGCTGCCCTCCGAGGGCCGGGCGCTGGCCGAACTGCGCGCCGACGTCGGCATGGTGTTCCAGCAGTTCAACCTCTTCGCGCACAAGACCATCCTGGAGAACGTCACGCTCGGACCGGTCAAGGTCCGCAAGCAGAGCAAGGACGAGGCCCGGGAAACCGCGCTGCAGCTGCTGGAACGGGTCGGCATTGCGAACCAGGCCGACAAGTACCCGGCGCAGCTCTCCGGTGGTCAGCAGCAGCGCGTGGCGATCGCCCGAGCGCTCGCGATGAAGCCGAAGGTGATGCTCTTCGACGAGCCCACCTCGGCGCTGGACCCGGAGATGGTCAACGAGGTGCTCGACGTCATGACCGACCTCGCCGCCGAGGGCATGACCATGGTCGTCGTCACCCACGAGATGGGCTTCGCCCGCCGGGCCGCGCACCGGGTGCTGTTCATGGCCGACGGCGAGGTGGTCGAGGACGCCAAGCCCGACGCGTTCTTCGACTCCCCCAAGAGCGACCGCGCCAAGGACTTCCTCGGCAAGATCCTCACCCACTGAGTGCCCACCTGCGGAGAAAGGCAGACAATGCGAGCCAAGAAAATGCGGTTGGTGACCGTGCTGGCCGCCTCGCTGGCGCTGGCCCTGACCGGCTGCGGTCGTGAGGGCTCCCCCGGCGGTGGCGACCAGCAGGTCAACCAGGACGTCGCGCAGAACGTGCAGGTCCAGGGATCGCCGACGTTCGACCGGATGAAGCAGAAGGGCCGCGTCACGATCGGCGTCAAGGAGGACCAGCCGGGTCTGGGCTTCCGCGACCCGGTCACCAACGAGTACTCCGGCTTCGACATCGAGATCGCCCGGCACATCGCCGCGCAGCTGGGTTTCGACCCGAACACCCAGATCGACTACAAGCCGATCCCGTCGACCGCGCGCGAGCAGGCGATCTCCACCGGTGAGGTCGACTACTACGTCGGCACCTACACGATCAACGACAAGCGCAAGGAGCAGGTCGGCTTCGCCGGGCCGTACTACATGGCCGGTCAGGACCTGCTGGTTCGCGCGGACAACACCGACATCACCGGCAAGGACTCGCTCAAGGGCAAGAAGGTCTGCTCGGCGACCGGATCGACCCCGATCCAGAAGGTCAAGAGCGAGGGCCTGACCGAGCCGCAGAACATCGTCGAGTTCCAGCGCTACTCCGAGTGCGTGCAGCAGCTGCTCGACGGCCAGATCGACGCGGTCACCACGGATGACGCCATCCTGAAGGGCTACGCGGCCCAGGACCCGGACAAGGTCAAGGTCGTCGGCAAGCCGTTCTCCGAAGAGCCCTACGGCGTCGGCATGTCCCGCGACGACAACGCCCTGCGCGGGAAGGTCAACGACATCCTGGAGCAGGCGGCCAACGGCGGCGAGTGGAAGCGCATCTACGACGCGACCCTCGGCAAGTCCGGCAGCACCGCCGAACCGCCCAAGGTGGACCGCTACTGATCCGTCATCGGATGCCCAGGGCGCCACAAGTGCCCTGGGCATCCGATTCCTCCTGGAGTACTCATTGTTCGACATCTTGGTGGAGTACGGCGACGTCCTCGCCAGGGGATTCCTCCGCACCATCGAGCTCTTCCTGCTGTCCGCAGTGGGCTCGTTGGTGCTGGGCACGATCCTGGCCACGATGCGGGTCAGCCCGATCCCGGCACTGCGGGCGGTCGGCACCGGCTACGTGACGTTGCTGCGAAACACACCGCTGACGTTGGTGTTCTTCTTCTTCGTCTTCGCCTACCCCAAGCTCGAGCTGGTTCAGTTCCCGTTCTTCACCGCCGCGATCATCGCGCTGACCATCTACACGTCGGCCTTCGTCTGCGAGGTGCTGCGAGCAGGGATCAACACCGTTCCGGTCGGACAGGCCGAGGCGGCGCGCTCCATCGGCCTCGGCTTCGGCCAGTCGCTGACCAACGTGATCCTGCCGCAGGCGTTCCGGGCCACGGTTCCGCCGCTGGTCAGCGTGCTGATCGCGCTGCTGAAGAACACCACGGTCGCGGCCGGGTTCAGCGTGAACGAGATCGGCTCGGTCATCCCGTTCCTCAACGAGCAGGGTGAGCCGACGCTGAACGCGTTCGTGTGGATCGCCGTCGGGTTCCTGATCCTGGTGATCCCGCTGACCCTGGTGCAGCGCAGCTTCGAGAAACGGTGGAGCGTGGCCCGATGAGCAGCGTCCTGTTCGACACCCCCGGTCCGCGCGCCCGCGCGCGGAACCGGCTGATCAGCATCATCAGCACGATCGTGGTGCTGGGCCTGCTGGGTTACGTGGTGCTGCGCTTCTACGCCACCGGCCAATTCGACGCCAGCAAGTGGGAGTGGCTGCTCTACGAGCAGATCCAGATCGAGCTGTTCGGCGCCCTGTGGAACACCGTCCGCGCGTTCCTCATGGGTGCGCTGCTCGCCCTGGTCTTCGGCGCGGTGTTCGCACTCGGCCGGCTCTCCGACCACTCCTGGATCCGGGTGCCGTGCGGGATCATCGTGGAGCTGTTCCGCGCGATCCCACTGGTCGTCCTGATCTTCTTCCTGTACTACGCGGCGCCGACGTTGGGCGTGAACTTCGGCCAGTACTGGTCGGTCGTGCTCGGCCTGACCCTGTACAACGGTTCGGTGCTGGCCGAGACGTTCCGGGCCGGTGTGGCTGCTCTGCCCAAGGGCCAGACCGAGGCCGCGTACTCCATCGGCATGCGCAAGAACCAGGTCATGCGGACCGTGGTGCTGCCGCAGGCGGTACGCATGATGCTGCCGGCGATCATCAGCCAGCTAGTGGTGCTGCTCAAGGACAGCGCGCTCGGCTTCCTGATCACCTACCAGGAGCTGCTGTACTACGCGCGCTACCTCGGCGGCATCCCGACGCTGGACCGGCCGATCATCCCGGTCAGCCTGGTGGTGGCAGCTATCTACATCTCGATGTGCCTGCTGCTGACGTGGTTCGCCACCTATCTGGACCGGCGCAACCGCCGCACGAAGAAGACCAGGCAACTGGCTCCGACGGCCAAGCCGCTCGCGGAAACCACCGCGGGCGACTGACCAAAGCCACGCTGAAGAGCACCTCCGACCGCACCGGTCGGAGGTGCTCTTTTTTGCGGTCACTTGCTGGCGAGGAGCTTCGCGCGGACTTCGGCCGGCGCGGTGGGATCGGTGCCGCGCCAGGAGATCACGTCGTCGGGGCGGATCAGGAGCCCTTCGCCCGGTGCCAGGAAGTCGGCGTCCAACCGGTGAGCCGGAATGCCGTTGGGCGCCCAGCGCTGCGGATCGTCGGCCACCGCGAGCGCCCATCCCGGACCAGCGAGGTCCAAAGTGGACAGCGTCCGCCCGGGGCCGAGCCAGTGGTGGGGGATGCGGGTGGCGACCCGCCCGGCCGGGGCGAACTCGGTGACCGGCTCGACCTCGCCGCCCTCGTCCGGGCCACCCGCGAACGCCCCGGCCGGGTACTGGAACCCACCAGCTGCCAGCACGAACGGGTCGGCCAGCGTCGGATCCGGCGTGGTCGTCACACCCCTTCGCCGACTCGACTGATCGGCGGCGAACCACCCGGCCGGGCGCCGCTCGGTGTCGTAGCTGTCCAGCAGCGCGGGCGCGGCCGCACCGGACAGCACTGCGGCGAGCTTCCAGCCGAGGTTGTGCGCGTCGTCGATGCCGGTGTTCGCGCCGAGCGCGGCGAACGGCGGCATCACGTGGGCGGCATCCCCCACCAGGTGCACCCGCCCGCCCGAATAGCGGTCGGCGACCAGCATCTCCGGCTGCCAGGGCAGGACGCTGCGGACTTCGAGATCCGGCGCTGGCACACCGAGCACGGTGCGCAGCAGCGCGGGCCAATCCCGTTCGACCTCGGCGCCTCCGGCCATGAACACCCACCGGAACCGTCCGTCGACCGCAGCCAGCGCACCCGGTGCGTCCGGATGCTCGAGCTGGCAGAGGTTGAACTCCCGGCCGCGGACCACCTCGGACAGATCGGCGTGGAAGTAGACGTTGACGTTGGGCCCGCCAATGGCACCGCGGCCGGAACGGCTGATCCCCAACGCGGAGCGCATCGGACTGCGCGCACCATCAGCCGCGACGACGAAAGCCGCGCGGAGTTGGCCGTTCCGCCCCGTCCGACGATCACGCAGCTCGGCGAGCACACCGTCGGTGTCCTGCGCGAACGAGGTCAGCTCGGCGTGGAACCGCACTCGCACCCCGGCGTCCTCGGCCGCCTGCCGCAGGACCGGCTCCAGCACGTCTTGAGCGACCAGGCACGGCAGTTCCGGACTGGCCTCGATCGGCTCGTCGTCCGGGCCGGAGGGCCGCCACAGCGGTAGCTGCCGAGCTTCGGCGAGCGTGCGCCCGGTGGCCATGTGGTCGTGTTCGGCGAGGTCGCGCGCGGCCTCGCGGACCGTCGCGGCGAGCCCGAGCGCACGGAAGATCTCCAGGCTGCGCATGTGGAACCGGCGGGCTTTGGGTTGCGGCGAGGTCGTCGCGCGCTTCTCCACCAGCGTCACGTCGACGCCGTGGTGGCGCAGGACGAGGGCGGTCGTCAAACCGACCAGGCCGCCACCCACCACCAGCACCTGAGATTCGAGTGTACGTTGTACATTCACGGTGTACGTTGTACACGCGGGTTACCATCCGGGGCAAATGAACGCTGCTAAACCAACGGGCGGCCTGGTCTGGTTCGACGAACCCCCGCCCCCACCAGCCACCGACCAGCTCAGCCGCGAGCGAGTCGTCGCCGCCGCGATCGCCCTCGCCGACGAGAGCTCGTCGGGCGAGGTCACGATGCGGGCGATCGCGAGCCGGCTCGGCTCGCGCAGCCCGATGGCGCTGTACCGCTACGTCGGCAGCAAGGACGGGTTGACCGACCTGATGGTCGACGAGGTCTACGGCGAGATCACCGTGCCACCGCCCGGCGACTGGCGGACCTGCCTGCGCGCGATGGGCTTGTCCGCGTGGGCCGCGGTGCAACGGCACCCGTGGTTCGCGCGGCTGGCCTTCAGCCGCCCACCGCTCGGCCCGAACGCATTGCGCCTCTACGACTCCGCGCTCGCCGCCGTCGACGAGCTCGGCCTGGAGGCTGCCGGCCGCATCGGCTTCATCAACACCGTGCTCGGGCAGGTCTTCGGCTCCGGGCTGGCGTTGCTGGAAGAACTCGCCATGCGCCAGCGGACCGGGCTCGCCTCCGACACCGAGCTCGAAGAGGCCGCGCGTCCCTACCTGGAGCGGATCAAGGCGGACGGCGACTACCCGCACTACATCCGCTGGTTGAACGAACCCGATCCGATGGCCGAGGTGGTGACCTTCGAGCAGCAACTGGAGTGGCAGCTCGACGGCCTGCAACGGCTCGCCGAAACTCGGCGCGGCAGCTGACCCGCCGAGTCAGCGGGTGAGCCACTCGCGATAGGTGGTCTTGGCGATGGCGGCGTCCTCGTCGGCGATGAGGGCGTTGCCCGGTACCGCTGCGAACATGCCGGCGGTGTTGTCGGTGACGACCATGCGGTGGTCACCGTGGGCGGCGAGGGTGATCTTGCCCAGCTCGTCGAGGGTGAAGATCTCGGGTCCGGCGATGTTGCGAGTGCCCTGCAACGGCTCGCCCAGGCTGACGTCGGCCACGGCCTGGGCGACCTCGGCCGCTGCGATGGGCTGGACGAGCGTGGCTGGCAGGCGGACGGTGTTCTCGTCGGCGTCCTCGGTCAGCACCGCGGCGAGGAACTCGAAGAACTGGGTGGCGCGGACGATCGAGTGCGGCACGGAGCTGGCCTTGAGGAGGTCCTCCTGCAGCACCTTGGCGCGGTAGTAGACCAGGCCCGGCACCCGATCGGCGCCCACGATGGAGAGCACGACCGCGTGGCCGACGCCGGCGGCTTCGGCGGCCGCCAGCAGGTTGTCCATGGTCTGCTGGAAGAACGCGGGCGAGGCTTCGTCGAAGGTCGGCGAGTTCGTCAGGTTGACGACGACGTCGACCCCCTCCACCGCCTCGCGCAGGCCTTGCCCGCTGAGCAGATCCAGACCGGTGGACAGCGAGTGCGGCACCGCCTCGTGCCCGGCCGCGATCAGGATCTCGACCACCTGCGATCCGATGAGCCCCGTCCCTCCCATGACAGCGATCTTCATCTCTTCGGCCTTTCTCGTGCGACGTCATGCGACTGGTTCCGTGCGATAGATGTCGGTTGCGTCGGGCACCGCGGAGATTCCCAGCTCTCCCGCCACGGTCGACATCGCCTGGGCCGCGACGGACGGGTCGTGGCGGCCGTCGGTGGTGAAGTACGGGGCGACGTAGCGCTCGTAGTACCGGCAGGCCTGCGTCTCGGTGAGGCTCGGGACGAGGGCGTTGACGTATCGGGCGGCCAGATCCGGTTCGTCGTGGATCGTGCGCAAGGCACGTCGGTTGGCCCGCACGAGAGCCAGCACTGCTGGATCGTCCGGCGCTGTGCGGGTGCGGTCCACGGCGACGCCGACCGTGGGGATCTTGAAGTGGTCCCCGACGAAGGCCAGCAGCCGCAGGCCGTTCTCGCGGACCGCGACCTCGGGCGCCAGGGTGCTGCCGACGAACGCCGCGTCCAGCGAGCCTTCGGCAAGCAGCCGGAGATGGCGGCCGTAGTCACCTGGTGCCATGAGGACCGGCTTGACGTCGTGGTCGGGATCGAGCCCGTGCCTCCTGAGCACGATGCGGGAGAAGCACCCAGGCGCTGTCTTCGGCGGATGGATGCCGATCCGGCAGCCCTTCAGCGCTTCAACCGACGCGTGAGCATCGCGGGCGAGCAGCCAGAACAGCGGCCACTGGGTGTTGACGCACAGCACCGTCCACGGAACACCGTGGGTGATGCGCGACACCACTGCTCGGCCCAGTCCGATCGTGGCGGTCCGCCGGATCCGTTCGTCGTCCCAGGCGCGCCCGTCGCGCAGGGCGACGTGGACCTCCTCCTGCTCGTAGTAGTTCTCCTGGTCGGCGACGTGGGCGACCAGTTCCTCGTGGATTCCCAGTCCGACGTAGGTCAGGTCGATCGTGCGCACGGCGTTGCCTCCTCGGGACGCGTCAGTCCATGGCCAGTCCACCGTTGACCGGCGCGGTGGTACCCGTGATGAATCCGCTGTCGTCCCCGGCGTAGAAGGCGACGGCCCGGGCTACGTCCTCCGGTGAGGCGATGCGACCGAGTGCCGTCTGGGCTGCTTGGCGCTGCTCGAGTTCCTGGCTCAAGGCGGCGTCGGCGATCGCGGTCTCGCCCACCGGACCCGGTGCCACCACGTTGACGGTGATCCCGCGAGGTCCCAACTCCTGCGCGACGAAGCGGGCGAACTGGCTCAGGGCTGCCTTCGCGGTTCCGAGCGCGATCATGCCCTCACGCGGCCGCCGGCTCAACACGGTGCCGAGGTAGACGATCCGCCCGTAACCGCCCTCCGCCATGCCGGGGACGACCGCCTTCGTCATCAGGAAAGCCGCTCGCATCTCCTGTTCCAGCTTGCCGCCCAGTTCGTCCCACGAGATCTCGTCGAACGATTTGATGGCGTACGGGATCAGGGCGTTGTGGACCAGGACCTCCACCCCGCCCATGGCGGCCCGGACCCGCTCGACCATGCCAAGCACGTCGGATTCGTCTCGGACGTCGGCCTGCACGGCCATCGCGCGGCCGCCGGTGGATCTGATCGACGCGACCACGTCGTGCGCCTCGTCGCGGCTGCTGCGGTAGTTGACGACGACCCCCATGCCCCGGGACGCCAGCAACCGGGCCACGGCCTCGCCGATCCCCCTGCTCGCGCCCGTGATGAGGGCGACCCGTTGTTGAACGTTCGCCATGCCAGCCTCCGGGGAGTTCTGACCGAGCCCACCGACCAGTGCAGCTTTCGCGGGGTGGCCGCGGAAAGGGGCGGATGTCCTGAACAGCGCACGAGAAAGCCCCGGAGCTCGGTGGCTCGGGGCTTTCTCGACTGGGCTCGGTCAGTGCGCTGCGGGTGTCGGCTCTCGGCCTGGTTCCTCAGCGGTGTGTTCCGACTGCTCCGCGGTCGGAGGCGTGCGGATGAACAAGGACGTGATGAACGCCAGCACGCCGATTCCCGCAGCGACGATGAACGCCGTGCGCAGGCCCGCCGCGTCCGGGATGCCGGATGGGGTGCTGCTGGCCAGGGCGGACACGGTGACGAACACCGCCGTGCCGAACGCGCCCGCGACCTGCTGGAGCGTCGCCATGATCGCGCTGCCGTGCGAGTAGAGGTGATCGGGCAGCGCGCTCAGCGACGCGGTCATCAGAGGGGTCATCATCAGCCCGAGACCGGCCATGAGCACCACGTGGATCGCGATGACCGCGGCCAGCGGCGAGTTCGGCCCGAGGGTGGCGAACAGGCACAGCGAAACCGCCATGGCCAGCGCACCCGGGATCACCAGCGGTCGCGCACCGACCCGGTCGAACAACCGGCCCACCGGACGCCCGAGCAGACCCATGACCAGACCACCCGGCAGCACTGCCAAGCCGCTGGCGAACGTCGTCTGGTGCAGGACGGTCTGCAGGTACAGCGGCAGCAGGATCGCCCCGGCCCCCAGCAGGCACATGAACAGCAGAGCGCTCAGCAGCAAGGCGGTTCCGAAGGACCGGTTGGCCAACGGGCGCAGGTCCAGCAAAGCGCGGTCCTGGCGCTGCAAGCGGATCTGCCGCGCCGCGAAGGTGGCCAGCGCGACCGCGCCGATCGCGACCGGGATCCACGGTGGCAGCTGCTGCAGCCCGCCGGATTCACCGACCAGCGACAGGCCGTAGAGCAGACCGCTGAAGCCCACGGCCGACAGCAGCACCGAGCGCAGGTCCAGCGGCACCGCCCGCGTCTCGCTGTCCAACCGCATCCAGACCGCGCCGATGGCCAGCGCGATCAGCGCTAGCGGCAGCACGATCCAGAACATCCAGCGCCAGCTCAGCTGGTTCAGCACCGCGCCACCGATCGTCGGGCCGATCGCCGGCGCCACGGCGATGACGATGGTGATCGTGCCCATCGTCGCGCCGCGCTTGTCGGCCGGGACCAGGCGCATCACCGAGGTCATCAGCAGCGGCACCATCACCGCCGTTCCGCACGCCTGCACGACGCGGCCCGCCAGCAGCACCTCGAACCCCGGCGCGACCGCGCTGATCAGAGTGCCGGCGCTGAACAGCGACTGCGCGGTCAGGAAGATCTGGCGCGGGGTGAAGCGCTCCAGCAGAAAACCGGTGGTGGGGATGACCACCGCCATCGTCAGCAGGAATCCGCTGGTCAGCCACTGCACGGTCGTGGTGCTGACCTCCAGGTCGACCGTGAGATCGCGCAGCGCAACGCTCAGGATCGTCTCGTTGAGGATCATCACGAACGCAGAGGCGACCAGCACACCTATCAGCACTGGCGCCCGCGGTGGTGTGGTGCCGCGGGCGACGTCCGCAGTTGCGGAATCGGTCATGGTCAGGTTGCTCCTCGCGAGTAATCGGTCGGTTCGACCGGCGCAGCCCGAGTCGGGCCACCACGTCGTCGAACGCGACGCAGGGTTCGAGTCTGCGGATCAGCCGCGCAATCGGCATCTGTTTTTTCGCCGGGAGCAGGCGAACTCACTGCGCGGCGCAGGCGATCAGGAGCCGGGTCGGGCTTGGATCCCGGCTGCGCCGAGGGTCTTGTCGTAGGCGCGCTGCCAGGATCCGTCGGCGACCGCGGCGTCGAGCATGCGCTGCAGCTCCTCGGCCAGCAACCGGTCGTCGGACTTGATCACCAGGTTCCGCTCGGTGTCGGTGATCGCGTACGGCCCGACCTTCGCCAGCTGCGGATCATCGGCCTCGCCACCGAGCAGCAGGTCGACGTCACCGGACAGCACCGCGTCCCGCAGCTGCGTCGTGGGCAGCCGCCGGAACTGCACGTCGGTTGGCTCCAGGCCGATGCGGTGGGCCAGGTCGCGCGCGATCTCCGCGTCGAAGCCCTGGTAGTCACCGGTCTGGTCGCGGCTGAGGAAGGCCGGTGGGGCGTCGACGCGGACGCCGACCCGCACCTTCCGGCGCTGCTGGATCTTGACCAGGGTCGGCGAGGTGGACAGCTCCACCGAAGTGCCGTCCGACGACACCGGCGGCGCGACGGACGTGGCCGGGGCGGGAGGCAGCCGGTTCTGCGCGACCTCCGGATCCTGACCGCAGCCCGTCAGCACGGCGCTCAAGCACACCAGCGCGAGCACGCGAATCCGCATCACCACTCCTCCCACTCACCACAGCTATCAGATGATCGCGCACCGGTCTGACAGAACGGGGATGGTTTGCCGGTAAACTGGATCGATTGTGAAATCCAGAACACACCCGTTAGTGTGATGGCAGTCATGTGGCGCCAGCGTTGCCGCCCGGTTTCGAGGTCACTTCCGGAGGCGATCCATGGCGCAGTCCGCGCAGCATGTCGTCCAACAGGTCACCGAGCGCATCGTCGAGCGCAGCGCCCCGAGCCGCACCGCGTACCTGGAGCGCATCCGCGCTGCAGCCGCCGTCGGACCGGCACGCACCGAACTGCCGTGCAGCAACCTCGCGCACGGGTTCGCCGCTTGCAGCGGCGCCGACCGGCTCGCGGTGCGCGGTGCGACGAAGCCCGGTGTGGCGATCGTGTCGGCCTACAACGACATGCTCTCCGCGCACCAGCCCTACGCCGAGTTCCCTGCCTGGATCAAGGACGCGGTGCGCGAGGCCGGTGGCGTCGCGCAGTTCGCCGGCGGGGTGCCCGCGATGTGCGACGGGATCACCCAGGGCCGCACCGGCATGGAGCTGTCGTTGTTCTCCCGCGACGTGATCGCGATGGCCACCGGCGTTGCGCTGTCCCACGAGATGTTCGACGGCGCTCTGCTGCTCGGGGTGTGCGACAAGATCGTGCCGGGGCTGCTGATCGGCGCGCTGGCCTTCGGACACCTCCCGACCGTGCTGGTGCCCGCCGGGCCGATGCCTTCCGGACTGCCGAACCGGGAGAAGAGCCGCATCCGGCAGCTGTTCGCGGAGGGCAAGGCCAGCCGCGAGAACCTGCTGGAAGCCGAGTCCGCGTCCTACCACTCCCCCGGCACCTGCACCTTCTACGGCACCGCGAACTCCAACCAGCTGGTCGTGGAAGTGATGGGCCTGCACCTGCCGGGATCGAGCTTCGTGCCGCCGGGCACCCCGCTGCGCAAGGCGCTGACCGAGGAGGCCGCGCGGCGCGTGGTTGGGCTGGACGCGCCGATCGGCGAGATCGTGGACGAGCGCGCCATCGTCAACGGCGTGGTCGCGCTGCTGGCCACCGGCGGCTCCACCAACCACACGCTGCACCTGGTCGCCATCGCCGCGGCCGCCGGCATCGAGCTGAGCTGGGACGACTTCTCCGACCTGTCGGCCGTCGTGCCGTCGCTGGCGAAGGTGTACCCGAACGGCTCGGCCGACATCAACCACTTCGCAGCTGCGGGCGGGGTGCAGACGCTGGTCGGCGAGCTGCTGGATGCGGGGCTGCTGCACGCCGACGTCAAGACCGTCGCCGGGCCGGGCCTGGACCGCTACCGGCAGCAACCGTTCCTCGAGGACGGCGAGCTGGTGTGGCGCGATGCGCCGCGCAAGAGCCTGGACCCGGACGTGCTGCGCGGTGTCGACGACCCGTTCGCGCCGGACGGCGGGCTGCGGGTGCTGGAGGGCAACCTGGGGCGCTCGGTGATCAAGGTGTCCGCGGTCAGCGCCGAGCACCGCGCGGTCACTGCCCCGGCGCGGGTTTTCGACGACCAGCACGAGTTCACCGCCGCGTTCCAGAACGACGAGCTGGACCACGACGTCGTGGTGGTGATCCGCAACCAAGGTCCGCAGGCCAACGGCATGCCCGAGCTGCACGGACTCACCCCGGCGCTGGGCGTGCTGATGGACCGCGGCCATCAGATCGCGCTGGTCACCGACGGCCGCATGTCCGGCGCTTCCGGCAAGATCCCGGCGGCGATCCAGCTGACCCCGGAGGCCAGCGCGGGAGGTCCGCTGGCGCGGGTGCGCGACGGCGACGTGGTCCGCCTCGACGCCGACCGCGGAACGCTGGAACTGCTCGTGCCCGACGACGAACTGGCCTCCCGGGCACCCGCTCCCTCAGCCGACCGCGCACCGTTCGGCACCGGCCGCGAGCTGTTCTCGGCTTTCCGCCAGGCGGTCGGCCGGGCCGACCGAGGTGCGAGCGTCTTCACACAGCTGCAACCCCACCCCACCGAGGTGCCAGCATGAGTCGTGAGTGCGTAACGGTCTTCGAGCACTGTTACGCACTCACGACCCCACCCCCACAAACCCAGGTTGCGCCCCTGGGCGCCAA
>NZ_JBSFBZ010000017.1:48164-112175 GCF_053593195.1 Saccharopolyspora sp. NPDC002376 | reverse complement strand
CCGCCAGCCCCCGCAAAACCGGCGACATCGTCCAAGCCGCACTCGTGCTCACCCACCACGAACACGGCTACACATAAACCACTGAGATCACCTCAATGGAAATCGGACGTCTGATCTCCATTGAAATTGCGGATGGCCTGGCGAAGTCAGGCTGGGGTGGGGAGTTCGACCTGGGCCGTGTCGGGGGTGAGGGCGACGACTCGGCCGCCGAGGTCGCCGAGTTCGCGGAGGCGCTCCGGGGCGTTGGCGTCGAGGCGGACGGTCGTGGTGGTTCGGGTGGTCGTCGCCAGGGCTTCGAGGGATTGGCGGGCGGCGTATCCGGAGTCCACTGTGGACTTGAGGCCGCCGGTCGAGGCGAGGGAGCCGCGGGCCGCACCCAGTCGCCCGAGAGCGTCGTCGACCGCGTCGAGCAGGGCACTTCGGTTGCCCTCGGTCATGGCCCGGACCAGGTCCGGCGAGCTGCCCGCCACCCGCGTGCCATCGCGGAAGGAACCTGCGGCCAGGGACAGCGAGAGCGGTCCGCCGTCGGCGCCGACTGCTGCGAGGACCGCGGCGAACACGTGCGGAAGGTGGGAGATCCGGGCGACGGCGGAGTCGTGCGCGGCGGCGGAGGTGGGCACCACCTGTGCGCCGCAGTCCAGCGCCAGCTGCGCGGCCTCCCGCCACGCTTCGAGGGAGGTGTCCTCCTCGATGGTCACCGCCCAAGCCGCGCCTTGGAACAGCTCGGCCGAACCGGACTCCCAGCCGGAGCTCGACAGGCCGGCCATCGGATGTCCGCCCGCGTAGCGGGCTTCCGGCAGGACGCTGCGGACTTCGGCGTCGACCGGGTCCTTGACGCTGACCACGTCGGTCAGCCAGGCGTTGGGGGCGTGCTCGGCGATCTTGCGCAGCACTCCGCGGACGGCGGTCACCGGCGTCGCCAGGACGATCAGCGCGTCTTCGGCGGCGGCGCGGCTCAGCGCTTCGTCGATCTCGAGGGCTTCGAAGCCGTCCGCCCGCGCTGCGGCGGTGTCGGCTTCGGATTTGGTGCTGCCCCAGACGGGGCGTCCGGCGGCGGAGGCTGCCCGCAGCACCGAGCCGCCGATGAGTCCCAGTCCGATCACGCACACGGCACGCATCCGTCCATCCTGCCCGAACCCGACCGGTTACCGCGCACCCGGTCGAGCGGCATTGGGTGCCCGGAAGGTTACGAGCGCGCAATAGTGCTTTCGGGTGGCGTTCGCACGCTTTACGGTGTCCCCATGACGCTGCAGGAGCCGGTCGCGGGCTTCGCCGTCGCCGTGGTGCGCGAAGACGGGCGGTGGCGGTGCAGCGCGATGGACAAAACCGTGCTGACCGGCTTGGACGCCTCGATCACGGCGTTGCGCGAGCTGCGTTCCACGGGTGCCGTGTTCGGCATGTGCAATGTGGACGACGAGTTCTTCGTGCTGATCAGACCGATACCCGGTGGGGTGGATTTGCTGCTGTCGGACGCGGCCGCGGCGCTGGACTACGATATCGCCGCCGACGTCCTCGACCTGCTGCGCGTCGAACCGCCCGACGAGGACGACGAGGAGGTTTGGCCGGAGGGCAACCTGTCCATCCTGTCCGACCTGGGTCTGCCCGAGGGCGAGCTGTTGGTGATCATCGAAGAGGTCGACCTCTACCCGGACGAGCAGCTGGTGATGATCGCCCAGCGCTGCGGGTTCGGGGACGACTTCGAGAAGCTGCTGGAGAAGTTGGAGCAGTGAGCGATTCCGGTTTCCGCGCCGGTGACGTCGAGCTGGTGCGGGCCGCGCTGCGGGTCGCCGCCGAAGCACCGTCCACAGGGGATGTTCCGATCGGCGCGGTCGTGGTCGACCAGGACGGCCGGGTGCTCGCGCAGGCGCACAACCAGCGCGAAGCCCTCCACGACCCCACCGCGCACGCCGAGATCCTCGCGCTGCGCGCCGCCGCCGCTGTGCACGGCGACGGCTGGCGGTTGGAGGGCTGCACGCTCGCGGTCACGGTCGAGCCCTGCACGATGTGCGCGGGTGCGTTGGTGCTGGCCAGGGTGGCCCGAGTGGTGTTCGGGGTGTGGGAACCACGCACTGGTGCTGTCGGCTCGCTGTGGGACGTCGTGCGGGACCGCAGGCTGAACCACCGGCCCGAGGTCGTCGGCGGGGTGCTGGCCGACGACTGCGCCGCGGTGCTGGAGGAGTTCTTCACCGCCCATCGGAGTGACACCGACCGCTGAGCCGGGATGCCGCGGCCCGGTTCCGGGTACCCGAATTGGTGCACGTGTTCCCCGCAGGAACGGAGTGACCGATGGGTGTGTTCGACAAGGCCAAGCAGCAGGCGGAACAGCTGGTTGGGCAGGCGAAGGAAGCCCTCGGCAAGGCCACCGGGAAGGACGAGGTGAAGCGCGCCGGGCAGCGCGACAAGTTGGAGGGCGAGGCCAAGGAAGCCGGCCAGGACATCAAGGACCGAGCCGCCGAAGCCGTCGACGAAGCCAAGGACCGCCTCCGCGACGACGACACTTAGGGAATATTCCACCGGTTTGGGTGGCCTGTCCGGGCCGCCTTCTGAGCCGGGTCCTGTGACTATGGGTCCGCTCCGCTTCGTCGGGACGGACCCATCGCGTTGCAGGGGAGTGACGTGGAGCCGACCGATGCGGTGCTGGCAGAGCGCATCGCCGCAGGTGACGATGCTGCTTTCGAACAACTGGTGCACCGCTGGCCGACCTGGAGCGGGCGGCCGAAGCTGGTGCCGGGGTGCTGGAGCTGCTGCGCGCGCTGCCGACCTGCCGCCGCCGCAGCGCCAGGTCTGGATGCTCGCCGAGCTCGACGGCCTGTCCTGCCTGGAGATCAGTGAGCTCGTCGGCGCAGGTGAGCAGGCAGTTCGAGGTCGTCTGTTCCGAGCCCGGGCCGCCCTGGTGGACGCGCTCCGCGCTTGGCGTTGACCCCCTCGTCAAGTCTGGACAACCCGACCTGTAACCTAGTCGGCGGTAGCGTGTCCGAGCGGCCTAAGGAGCACGCCTCGAAAGCGTGTGTGGTTAACAGCCACCGTGGGTTCGAATCCCACCGCTACCGCTCGACAGGGCCGGTTCCCACAGGGAACCGGCCCTTTTTCGTGCCCGCTTACGGGATTGCTGTTTGGATTTGGACCGGTTGCATGCTTCGGCGGGCTAGGAGGGCTCGGCCTGCTGGGAGGGTTCGGGAGGCCGTTGCGTTGATCAGGCGGCCTTCCATTCGGTCGCCGGAGAACAGGACTCCTGGGCTGCCCATGTCGCTCAGGGACTGGGTGAGCGGTTCGAACAGGAAGCGGGCCGCGCCGCCGGTTCGGCGGGCCAGGACAAGGTGGAGGCCCAGGTCGCGGCCCTGCGGGGCGAACTCGGCCAGCGGTGCCAGCGGGTTTCCGGAGGTCGTGGACACCAGGTCGTAGTCGTCGACCACGACCACCACCTCCAGGCCGTCCCACCACGACCGGTTGCGCAGCTGCTGGGGCGTGACGTCCGGGCCCGGCATCCGCTCCTGCAGACCCGTGCACACCTCCTGCACGACCTGCGCCGTCTGCGCCGCCGACGTGCAGTAGGAGAGCAGGTACTCCTCCGGCACCTCCTCGAGGTGCGTGCGGCGGTAGTCGACCAGCACGATGCCCAGCTCCGACGAGGTCATCCGGCCGGTCAGCTGGGTCAGCAGGCTCGACACCAGCGTTGACTTGCCGGTCTGCGGGTCGCCGTAGATCTGCAGGTGCGGGTCGTGGCCGAACAGGTCGAGGCGGGCCGGGCTGAGATCGCGCTCGGACAGGCCCAGCACCAGGCCAGGGGCGTTCGGGTCGTCGTGGCCTGGGATCGCGCGCAGCTCGACGCGCTCTGGCAGCACCTGCACGACCGGGACTGCGCCGTCCGGCCAGTGCCCGGCGACCTCGGCGATGAGCTCCTGCACGCCAGTGGTCAGGTCGTCGGTGGTGGCGTTGCCGTCGATGCGCGGCAGCGCGACCTGCGCGTAGTTCTCCGACGGCACCAGCACTCGGCCGGGCTGGTCCTTCGGCAGTTCGTCGGCCGCGCGGCGGTCGATGTGCGACTCGAACGGGTCGTTGAGCCGCAGCTCCAGCCGGCCGCCGAAGGACGACGCCAGCCGGACGCGGACCTGGTTGCCGGCGTTGGCGGTCAGCACGGTGTGCACGCCCAGCGCCGGACCTCGGCCCGCGATGTCCATGACCACTTCTTCGAGGTCCAGATCGGATTCGCGCAGCACGCCCCAGCCGTCGAGCACCAGGAACACGTCACCGAACACCGAAGGCGGGACGTCGCCAGCCGCGCGCCGGCGGCGCAGCTCGGCGGCGGAATCCAGGCCATGTGCCCGGAACATGCGCTCCCGCTCGTCGAGCATGCCCTGCACGTCGGAGATCGTCCGGCGCACGCGGTCCGGGTCGGCCCGGGTAGCCACCGCCGCTACGTGCGGCAGCTGCTCGAAGGGGACCAGCGTGCCGCCGCCGTAGTCGACGCAGAAGAACGCGACCTGGCCCGGCGCGTAGCGCAGGGACATCGACGCGACCATGCTGCGCACCAGCGTCGACTTGCCGGTCTGCGGTGCGCCCAGCACCACCAAGTTGCCCTCGGCGCCGGTGAAGTCCCACTCCAGCGCCTGTTGCCGCTGCTCGGCGGGGATGTCCTCGATGCCCAGGAGCGCGGTGACGCGCTGCGGATCAGCTGCGGCGCCGTCGGCTTCGAAGTCGAGCACGCGGTCCAGCGGCAGCTCCGACGGCAGCGGATCGACCCACACCTGCCGCACCGGGCGGGCCCCCGACTCGACCAGCCGCTGCACGGCCACCTGCAGCACCGTCCGGTCGGACTCGGCGGCCTGGTCTGCGGCGTCCTGCGCGGCCTTGCGTGCCAGATCCCGACGTTGCTGGAGGAATCCGGCCAGCCCGTTGGTCGCGGTGTAGGGGACGACGAGGTCGCTGCCGCGCTCCCGTTCCCGCGGCGGGCGGTACGGGGTGGTCACCAGGGCGGCCTTGAAGCGCTCGAAGACGCTGGTGTCGACCTTGAGGTAACCCGAACCCGGCTCCGGCGGCAGGTGGTAGGCGTCGGGAACCCCGATGACGTCGCGGGATTCGCCTTCGCTGAAGGTCCGCAGCCCGATCCGATACGACAGGTGCGACTCCAGGCCGCGGATCTTGCCGGACTCCAGCCGCTGCGTGGCCAGCAGCAGGTGCACGCCGATGGACCGGCCGATCCTGCCGACCGCCACGAAGAGGTCGGCGAACTCGGGTTTCGCCGACAGCAGTTCGCTGAACTCGTCGATGATCACCAGCAGGTGCGGCAGCGGTTCCAGCGGCGCGCCCGTCGCCCGCAGGTCCTCGTAAGCGTCCACATTGGGCAGATCGACGCCGGCCTGCTTGCTGGCGTCGGAGAGCAGCTGCTGGCGGCGCAGCATCTCGCCGTCCAGCGCGTCGCGGAACCGGTCGACCAGCGACAGGTCGTCGGCCAGGTTCGTGATCATGCCCGCCAGGTGCGGCAGCTGCCGCATCCCGGCGAAGGTCGCGCCGCCCTTGAAGTCCACCAGCAGCAGCGCGAGCCGGTCCGGCGAATGCCCGATGATCAGCGAACTCACCAGGGTGCGCAGCATCTCCGACTTGCCGGAACCCGTTGCCCCGACGACCAGGCCGTGCGGGCCCATCCCGCCGAACGCCGATTCCTTCAGGTCGAGCATGACCGGGTGCCCGTCCACGCCGATGCCGATCGGCACCCGCAGGAACTCGCGCATCGGCCGCGGCCGCCAGGTGCTCGCGGTGTCCAGTGCGGCGACGTCCGGCACGCCGAGGACGTCGGCGAGCCCGACGGTCGAGCTCAGCAGCTCCTCGCCCTCGGATTCCACGACCACCAGCGGGGCGAGTTCGCGGCCCAGCGAGGACAGTTCGGCCGGGGACAGCCCGTCGGCCCGGAACTGGGTGCTCTCGCCGAAGATCCGCGCGGTGCCGTCCGGGACGACCTCGACGCGCAGGTCGACGCGTTCCGGTTCCTCGCGCGGGGTGCCGAGCAGGCAGATCAGGTGGATGCCCAGGTCGGCCAGCGAAGTGCCGGCCGCGGTCTCGATCCCGGCCAGCGACGGCTGTGCTTCGCCGTCGACCACGACGACCAGCCGCTGGGTGCCCGGACCCGGCGGCTTGCCCCGGCGCCGGGACAGGTCCTCGCGGCGGTGCTCCAGCTCGTCGGCCAGCAGCTGGGCGAGTTCGCCGGTGGTGGCGCTGATCAGCCGGACAGGCACGGGACCGTCGGCGCGCGAATCGTCCAGCGCGTGCGGCAGCCACTTGGCCCAGTCCCACTGCTCGGCGAAGCGCTCGTGCCGGACAACGGCCAACCGCACGTCGTCCGGGGAGTGGAACGCGACGAGCTGCCCGACCAGCGCCCGCGCCACCCGCCGACCGGCCTCGCGGTCGCCGACGATCGACACGCAGCCCGCCTCGGCGAGCCGGATCGGCACCGGCTGATCGGCCAGCGACTCGTACCGGGTGACCAGCTGCTGCGCCGTGCCCAGCGACACCGGGTCGTAGCTGACCAGCGGATTCGAGTCGTCGACGAGCAGGTTCAGCGGCCGGGCCAGCGGGCGCGGACCGCCGCCGATCCGCAGCTCCAGGAAGTCCGGCGAGGTGGCCCGCCGCTCCCAGCGGCGCTGCGGCAGGCGCGAGACGTCCAGGAGCGTGTGCGGATCGGGGTGCCGGAACGCCGCGCCGTCGCGTTGCAGCGCGACGATCTCCCGCAGCGTCCGGCGCAGGTCTTCGAGGTAGTCCAGGTAGCGCTCGCGCTGCAACCGCATCCGCTTGCGCGGACCCGACCGGCTGCCGATGAACAGCACCACGCCCAGCGCCACCGAGGCGATGAGGAACAGCATGCCCGCGGCGGCGAACAGCGGCCGGTCCTGGTTGGTGAGCGTGATCAGCAGCGATCCCGACCCGGACACCAGCGGCATGATGATCATCGCCGCGCTGGTGGACTGCGGCGCCGCGTCCGACTGCTGCGGCGGCGCGGCCACCACGATCGGCTCGACCCCGGGGTCCGGCACGTTCAACCGAGCCGGACGCCGCACCTGCGTCGTCCCCACCTGACTACCTCACGAGATCAGTTCGACGGCTCCGCGGAAGGCGCGGCGCAGGGGCTTGTGATGCCGACGACGATGTCGCCGCTACCGGTCGGATTCCAGCCGAGACCGATCAGCGTGCCGTCCTCGCGCTCCCCGGACAGCTGGACCTCGTCCGGCTTGTCGACGTAGCGCTCGAGTCGCCATCCTTCTTTCTCCAGGCGGGGAAGCAGCACGTTCTGGAGGTTGTTGACCGTTTCCGGGGTCGCGGTGACGTGCACGTTGTAGTCCTGCCGCACCGGTTTGCCGTCGCCCGGCTCGCCGGTCGACTCGCAGCTGTGCTGCTCGTCGGTCTCGAAACGGCGGTCACCGGGGATGTCGTCGAGCAGCGAAGACGCGAGTTCCTGCATTTCCGCGTGCACTTCGTCGATCGGCTTGAGCGGCTTCTGTGGCACCTCGGAGCCTCCTTGGTTCCCGCTACCGCAGCCAGCTGCGAACGCCAGCGCGGCGACCAGCGTGGTCGACTTCAACAGCTTTCCGTACCTCATCCGGCCCTCACGGCTTTTCCAGCTCGTCGATCGATTTCTCCGGTGCACGATAGTTCGGGTCGTAGACGTGCTCGCGGTCCTGGACGTACCCAGTGGGGGTCTGGATCATGTCCGGCTGCTCGTAGAGCTTGACGTCGCCACCGGTGTAGACGTTGTACATGTTCTGCCAGGCCTCGGAGTACGGCGTGAACACGTCGCTGTGCGAGGCGCCGCCCTCGATCACCTCGCCGCGCTTGTCGGCAGGTAAGTCACCGGTGTTCGGGTAGCGCCCGGTGCTCAGGTGCGTGGTTCCCTTGAAGTCGTCCGGGTCGGCCCCGTGTCCGATGTGGAGATCCCCGGCGCCCTGCGCGATCCCGATGGGGTCGCCGGGCGCGGTCATGCTGTAGCGGTGCACGTTCTCCTGCGATTTCGGGAGGTCGTCCGGCGAGTGCACGCCTTCGCTCATGCCGGCCGATTCGATGTGCAGGACGCGGTCGGCGTCGAGCCCGTGCTGCTCCGCGGTGCCCACCGTGGCGCCGCCGTAGGAGTGCCCGCCGTAGGTGATCTTGGTGCCGTTGTCGTCGCCCTGCACGCGCCCCACCTCAGAGCGGAGCTCGTGGCTGAAGGTCGCCAGGTCGGGCCCCATCTTGTCGGCATGCTTGGTCTGCGTCGCGTTGTCGTGCGGGTTGGAGAAGGGGTTGACCACGTCCGGCTGCTCGCCGCCGGACCAGGTGATCATCGCCAGGGAGCCGTTGGGGGACTGCTTGACGAAGCTCTCTGACTTGCCGACGTTGCCGGTGAAGTTGTCGGTGTTGGTCGTGGTGCCTGGCACCAGCACGCCGACGCTCTTGGTGTTCTTGGTGATGTTGCCGGTCAGCTCGGCGATGCCGCCGTCCTTGCCGGTGGACGGGTCGAAGAGGATGATCTTTCGGTTGACCTTGTCCGGAGCGCCTTCCGGCGCGCCGTAGTTGGCGACCTTGTCGTCGAGCAGCTCCTGGTAGGTGTCCTGGCGGGTCTCGGCGGCCTTCAGCTCTGCTTTGGCGTCCTGGATCTGCTGCAGGAGCCCGGCGTGCTCCATGTTGTAGCCGGCGCCGTACGGGTTGTACCCGCCCGTCTTGCTGGCCTTCTCCTCGAGCTTGGCGATCTTCGCCTTCAGCTCGGCGATCTTGGCGTTCTTGCCGTCGATCGCACCCGAGATGCGCACCCGGTTCGAAGTCGCGCGCATGTCGAACGGGGCGAGCCGCTCGGCCTTGGAAAGGCCTGCGCCAGCGCCGAAAACGCCGGGGGCGAGCAGGGCGTACCAGGTCCGCTGCTCTTCGGAGAGGCCGTCGAACTGCTTGCTCACGTCGCCGGCGTTGCCGCCCTTGTGGTCGAGGTTCCAGATCGACTGCATGAGCGCATCGCCGGTGCCGTCCATCGCGGCCTGCTTGGCCAGCCTGGCAGCCAGCGCGTGGTCGGTGTCGAGCCGGTGCGCGATCTCCTTGGCGGTCATGTCCGCGAAGCTCGCCAGCAGGACGCCCTTGCTGATCATGTTGGCCAGCAGGGCGTGGGGGCGGGCTGGGGTCCAGTCGCCGCCGAAGAGGGAGGTTGCCGCCAGGGGGAGGAGGCCCGCTGCGTCGAGCTGGTGGAGGGCTTCCGGGGTCGGGCCGTTGGTGAGCTGGTTGCCGCGGGTGCTCGCCTTGTCCTGGAAGCGTTCCCAGAGGTCGGCGGCCTTCTTGTTGAGCTCGTCGAGCTTCGCGGACTTGGCCGAGGCGACCTTGCTGTCGTAGGAGTTGAGCTTCTCCTGCTTCTCGTCAGCCGGGACCTTGGCCAGCTCGGGCTTCTTGACACCGAAGTTGCTGTCCGAGGCGTCGTCCCACTGCTTGATCAGCTTCTCGCGCTCGCGCTTGAACCACTCCACGTCGTCGGCCCAGCCGCCGGTGACGGCCTGTCCGAAGATCACGGTGGACACTGCGGTCTGGCAGGCCGATTCGTTGTAGGCCGCCTGCGAGGTGATGCGCGAGGAGATCAGATCGGAGAACGACTTGGCGGTGGTGCGCAGCGCGTTGCCCACCGACTGGCCGTGGCCGGTCAGACTTCCGGACACCGCTTCCAGGTCGCCAGCGGCAGACCGGATGGTGCCCGGGTTCGCTTTCGTGTCTCGTGGATCGAAACTCACGGCTCGCGTCCTTCGTCCTCGACTGGCATCCGGGATTCAACCGTCGGTGTGACGTTCGAATCGGACGTCCGGTTCCGCTCGACGATTTCCGGTCGCTGGCTGGTCAGCAGCGAGTAGCCGGGCGTTCACCGGCCGAACATCGTCAACAGCGCGAGGAGACCGAGGGGAGCGAGCACGAGTGCGGGAATCCCGCGCAGCAGGACCGACTTGGTGGTCTTGCTGCGCAGCGCGACGATCAGCTGGACAACGCCCAGCAGCAGGCCGAGGACGCCCATCACGATCGGGATGCCCATCGCCTCGGCGCAGTCGGAATCGTCGAAGTCGTCGGTGCACATCGCCGAGAACCCGAACACCAGCAGGGAGAACAGCATCCAGGGCGTCAGCACGACGAACGTGCACAGGGCCACCGCGATTCGCGCACCGACCGGTGCGGCCGGTGCGGCGGTCTGCTCGTCAGCGATCACACCAGCCAGCTCATCCGATCGATGCCGGGCCGGTAAACGTGGAACTACTCAACCAGCTGTCATCTCGCGGTCTTTCGAAGTCGATACGCTGCGGCGGAACGCAAGCGGGCGCGCGGACGTCGGATCGTTGGAGAGGTCGGCGCGGGAGGGAACGGGTTGACGAGGGCCTACAGTCGCGTGACGGTGCTGTCGGAGGACCGGCGGGTCGACGTCGCGCTTCCGGGTGGCAGCGCGGTGTCCGAGCTGATGCCGCAGCTGTTGGAGCTGTGTGCCCCGAACACCGAGCGCACCGAGCCCGCGCGGTGGGTGCTGACCCGCATGGGCGGCGCCGAGATCGCGCCGGACCGGACCCTGACCGACGCCGGTGTCACCGACGGTGACCTGCTCGAACTCCAGGTGCGCGGGACGCAGAACCGCCCGGCTTACGTCGAGGACGTGCGCGACGCGCTCGAGGACGCGATCGACCACGCCGGACTGCTCTGGAACCCGCGCGCCACGTTCCGCTTCGCCCTCTACACCGCGGCTTTCGCGTTGGCGCTGCTGATGCTGTTCGGCGAGATGCGCGTGGTCGGGCAGCCGTTGCCGATCATCTCCGCCGCTGGACTGGCCGGTGTCCTGGTCGGTGCCGCGCTTTGGGCGGCGTGGCACGGCGAGCGCGCTGCGGTGCGCGTGCTGCTGGCGGTGGCTTGCGGCTGGGGTGCGCTGTGCGGGTGGTTGCTGGCGGGCTTGTGGTCGTGGCCGAGCTTGGCCGCTCAAGCCGCCGGTGCGGTGGTGGCCACCGTGGTCGCAGCCGGATCGTTCGCCGGAACCCGCCTCGCCGCACCCCATCTCGCCACGACCGGAACGGTCGCGATCGCCAGCGCGGTCGTGGCGGCGGTGACCGCGTTCGACGTGTCGTCCTTGCAGGTCGTGCGGGTTGTTGCGGTGATCTGCGTGCTGGTGATCGGGGCGCTCCCGCGGGTGGCACTGGCCGCGGGTGGGGTTGCGAACGCCGACTACCAAGTGCGCAACGCCAGCGTGTTGGGCGCGGCCCAGCTGGCCAAGCGCATTCGGCTTTCCGCCGAGCTGCTCACCGGTTCCGTGCTCGGCATTTCCGCGGTCGTGGTCTGGTTGGTGGGCGCGCTGGCGCTGTCCGAGCAGCTGTCGGACCGCTTGCTCGCCGCGATCGTCGCGGTCGCCGTGCTGCTGCGGTCGCGGGTGTTCTCGCAGGTCCACCACGTCGTGCCGTTGCGGCTGGCCGGGCTGATCGGGCTCGCGGTGAACGGGCTGCACCTGTACTGGGACGACCTTCCGGCGCGACGGCCGCTCTTGCTGTTGGCGCTGGTGCTGGTCGTGCTGGCGACGTTGGTGCTGAGTTCGCTGGCGCTGTCCGACATCGTCCGGGCGCGGATCAAGCGCACGCTCAACATCGTCGAGCTGGCCGTGGTCGTGCTGGTCCTGCCGGTGGCGGCGACGGCGCTCGGGCTGTTCGACGCGATCGGCGGGATGACGCGGTGATCTCGGAGGGAGTGGCATGAGCGACGAGTCCCAGGGCGAGGAGCTGCAGGCCGGGGCCCAGTCCAGCGCCGCGGAACTGCGGCGGATGGGCATCGACCCGGCGGAGCTCGGCCTCAACCCGACCTCCTCGGTGCCGTCCGCCGAGCCGACGCAGCGGATTCGCCCGGACGAGATCCAGGCGGGCCGCAACCTCCAGCCACCGATGCCGCCCGGAGCCAAGGGCGGCTGGATGCCGCTCACCCCGCCGCCGGGCACGCCGGCTGTGCGGCCGCCGGGTACGCCACCACCCGGGACACCGGCCGTTCGACCTGCGGCGTTGAACCGGCCGCTCGGCACGAACACCGCCCAGAACGGCCCGGCCGCGGCGCTGCAAGCGGTCGCGAATCCCGAGCCCACGACGCTGGTTCCGCACGGTTGGCGGCGGCTGCTCCGCTCGGTCAGCTTCGGCCTGGTCACGCCCGGTGCGGCCGAGATCGCCGAGCGGGAACGCCGCCTGCTCGCCCGGATCCGCGCACGTCAGCAGCAGCCGCGGGTGATCGCCGCGGTCGCGGGCAAGGGCGGTGTGGGAACGACGACGACATCGCTGCTGGTGTCGGCCGCGTTGGCCGCGTTGCGCCACGACCCGGTGGTGATCGCCGACGCGCAGTCCGGCACCCACTCGCTCGGCCGGAAGCTGGCGCAGCAGCCCGCGCCCCGCTCGGTCCAGGTTCTCAGCGCGCCCAGCGGGAACCGACCGCTGCCGCTGGTGACGCCCGGCGGCCTGCGGATCCTCGACAGCGCACGTCGCCAGGACCGCATCACCGGCAGTGAGCTGGCGCGATTCGTCGGCCTGCTCCGCGAGCACCACGCCTTCACCGTGCTCGACGTCGGTGCGGGAGCCTTCGAAGCTGCGGACGCGGCGCTGCACAACGCCGATCAGGCAGTCCTGGTCACCACCTCGACCCAGGACGCGGTTCGGTCTGCGCACGAACTGCTCGGGAGGCTCGAAGCCCTTGGCGCACGGCGTCTTCTCGGATCCCTGCTGATCGTCGTGGTGTGCCTACCGGGCACGGACCGTCGCAAAGTCACCGCAGAACTGCGAAAGCGCTTCGCAGAGCAGGCGAAGATCGTGGTGGTCCCCTTCGACCGCCACCTGGCCCGCGGCGGCCAGCTCGACCCGACCAAGGTCGCGCCCCGAACCCGCGAGGCCTACCTCGAGATCGCCGCCCAACTCGCCGCCCCGCGCTGAGCCGCGCGCATGGGGATCCCAAATTTCCCTAAATTTGGAATCACCCCTCCGCACACCAGCCGGAGCGGCAGCTTTGCCTATAACTGGCACTCGGCCCGACACGCCGGGGCATGTCGGGCCGAGTGGAACCGCAGGTCAGCGGTTCATCAGGCCGATGATGCCGTGGAAACCGGTCGCGTTGTCGTGGTCGGTCTGGGACGCCGCGCCGCCGCCGGACTGGGAGTTGTTGCCCAGCGTCATGCCGTGCTTCTTGAGGTCGTTGATCGCTGAGACCGCGTCCTCGCCGAACGGGTCGTACCCTTTCGCGCAGGGCTGCTCGACGGCTGCCGTCCGGGCGCTTTCCACTGCGCCACGCAGCGCGCTGGCCACGCTGTCGTAGTCACCCGCGGTCTGCTCAGCGTTGCCGCCCGTGCTGACCGCCTGTCCGGGGTTCACCCCGATGTCGCCCATTCGCCGTCCTCCGTCCGCTTTCCGGGATGCGCTCGCACCTGATGAGACTTTCCCAACGCCGCAACGGTTCCCGACCGTATCGTTGTGCACGCCACCACCGCAGCCGCTTGAGGCGGTGCGCGCCGGTGCCGTTGGCTGACCTCGGGGGAACCGCTTTCGGAAGTGATGCGTCGTATCTCGAGAAAGCCGGTGAGCGCCTCGGGCGCGTCGGCCGGCCAGTCCGACGAGAGGAATCGGCAGGCATGAGCAATTTCGTCGGCCTCACCAACGCCAACGCGATGGGCCAGGGAGGCCAGAACCTCGGGACCGAAGCGCAGGGCCTGCGCGCCCAGCTGCAGAACCTGATCAACGACATGGCCAAGGACAAGGACGCCATCCAGGGGTCCGCGCTGGCCGCCTTCCAGCAGGCCCGCTACGAGCTGGAGACGCGGTTCGACGAGCTGGTCCGCTGGTGCCACGACAACGGCGTCGACCTCGGTGAAGCGCAGACCCAGGTCGGCACCAACGACCAGACCACCCACGACGACTTCCGGTCGGCCGGTTCGCAGCTCGCAGGCATCCCGGCCAAGATGAACCGCTGATAGTCCGTCGGCGGATGCCGTCCGCGCCTTGTGGAAGCGGCGTCAGCCGCTCGCATCCACCTTCGCAGGGTGACCACCCGCAGTCCAGGGAACCTCTCAGGTTCCGCTAAGCGACCACGCAAGCAACGCAACCAGCAACAGGCTTTGAGGGGACGATCACGCGATGCCTTCGGGATCTGGATTCGAGGTCTACGGAAACGTCGGTGCGCTGCAGGGGCTGGCCGGGGAGCAGCAGGGCTACCTGTCGCGCTTCAAGGCCATCATGGCCACCATCGACAGCCACGCCAAGGACACCATCAAGCAGTGGGAGGGTTCCGGTCAGCCCGGTTTCCAGTCCCGCTCGAACGAGTACAACCAGCAGTTCCAGTCGGTCAACAACGCGTTCGCGAAGCTGATCGACAGCACTGATGGTGCGGCGAACAACTACTCCAAGTTGACCAACAACCTGAACAACCTGTTCGGTTGATCGACGCGGGGGCGGCCATCCCGGTGGCCGCCCCGTTCGCGTTTTCCCAAGCGGGGCAACCGAAAACACCTCGAGGGATCACAGCACGTGGCCGGACCACCGCAACCACCACCGCCACCGGCGCCGCCTCCGCAAGAACCGGAGGAGGCGCCGAAACCGACTGTGCCGCAGGTGTACGCGAGCACGCCGAACGCCGAGCGGTACCTGCTGGAGTCGGATTCGTTGCGACGGCGGCAGTTGCGCTCCGCGCTGCTGCACGGTTCGGAACGCACCTGGCGCGATCGGCAACGCGTGTGGCCCGCGGCGCTGGCCGGAATCCTGCTCGTAGCAGTGGTCATCGCTGCGATCACGGTGGCCAACGCCTTCGAGAAGCAGCAGCGGATCAACGAGGAGAAGCAGCGCCAGCCGCACGCGCTGGTCCAGCAGGCCCCATCGGCGATCTGTTCACTTGATCGTGTGTCGTTCGTCGCGTCGAGCCGGTAGCTTCGCGTCGATCAGATCGCTTGGCGAGGGGAAGCCGAAGTGCGCGTCACGTCAATGCTCATCGCTGCTGGGGTGCTGCTGTCCCTAGCCCCCGCAGCCGCCGCGGAACCGGCGGTGCGGATCCACGACATCCAGGGCGCCACGCGGGTGTCGGCGCTGGACGGTCAGCGGGTGACCGGGGTTCTCGGCGTCGTCACCGGAATTCGTTCCCAGGGCTCGGTCCGCGGGTTCTGGTTCCAGGACACCGAACCCGACGGCGACCCGCGCACCAGCGAAGGCCTGTTCGTCTTCACCGGCCAGCAGACCCCGGCGGTGAAGGTCGGCGACGTGGTTGCGGTCGACGGCAAGGTCAGCGAGTACTACCCGATCGCGTCCGGTGAAACCCCGGAGACCACGCCGAACCAGTCGGTGACGGAACTGGTCGGCGCGACCTGGCAGGTCACCAGCACGGGTGAAGTGCCGGCCGCCGAGGTCGTCGGCCCGGATGCGGTGCCGACCGAGTACGCGCCGCTGGACGGCAACATCGACAAGCGGGACCTGGAACCGCAGAGCTACGCGCTGGACTACTACGAGTCGCGCGAGAGCATGCTGCTGCGAGTGGACGATGCGCGAGTCGTCGGGCCGACCGATCCGTACCGCGCGCTGTGGATCACCAGCAAGCCGGACCAGAACGCCAACAGCCGCGGCGGCACCACCTACCCCGGCTATGCCGACCCCAACGCGGGACGCCTCAAGGTCGAATCGCTGGCCGACAGCCCGTTCCCGGCGGCCAACGTCGGCGACCGGCTGAACGGCACCACCGAGGGCCCGCTGGACTACTCCCGCTTCGGTGGCTATGTCCTGGAAGCAACGCGCCTCGGCGAGCACCAGTCCGGTGACCTGCAGCCGGAATCGACCCGCCCGCAGCGCAACAAGGAGCTGGCGGTCGCCACCTACAACGTGGAGAACCTTGCCGCGGGCAACGACCAGTCGAAGTTCGACCGCCTCGCCAAGGGCGTCGTCGAGCACCTCGCTTCGCCGGATGTCGTTGCCCTGGAAGAGGTTCAGGACAACAACGGCCCGATCGACGACGGCGTGGTAGCCGCCGATCAAACGCTGCGCCAGTTCACCGACGCGATCGCGGCGGCGGGCGGCCCGCGCTACGAGTGGCGCCTGATCGACCCGCAGAACAACGCCGACGGCGGTCAGCCCGGAGGAAACATCCGGGTGGCGTTCCTCTTCAACCCGACGCGTGTGTCCTTTGTGGACCGACCGGGCGGCGACGCGACGACCCCGGTGCACCCCGTCGCGCGCGGGAACGGGGTGGGTTTGAGCGCCTCGCCGGGTCGCATCGACCCGGCGAACGAGGCCTGGAAGGACAGCCGCAAGCCGCTGGCCGGCGAGTTCATGTTCCGCGGCCAGACGGTCCTGGTGGTGGCCAACCACTTCAACTCCAAGGGCGGCGACCAACCGCTGCACGGCCGCCTCCAGCCGCCGGAGCGAGCCTCCGAGCTGCAGCGCGAGAAGCAGGCGCAGGCGGTGCGCGGATTCGTCGACGAAGCGCGGGCCATCGACGCCCAAGCCCGAGTGGTGGTCCTCGGCGACCTCAACGACTACGGCTTCTCCCCGGCGATCCAGCACCTGACCGAAGGCGGAGCGCTCGCCCCGCTGTCCGAAACCCTGCCCCCGCTCGAGCGCTACAGCTACGTCTACGAGGGCAACTCCCAGCAGCTCGACCACATCCTGGCCACGCCGTCGCTCGAAGCCGACTACGACGTGGTCCACATCAACGCGGAATTCGCGGACCAAACCAGCGATCACGATCCGCAGATCGCCCGCTTCACCGTCCGCTGACCTGGAAAAACGAAGAAGCCCCGGTGCTGATAGCGCCGGGGCTTCTTCCGTTGAGCGGAGGATACGGGATTCGAACCCGTGAGGGCTATTAACCCAACACGATTTCCAATCGTGCGCCTTAGGCCGCTCGGCCAATCCTCCGTGCGGAAGCCTATCAGGTGGGCTTCTGAGCAGCGGATACGGGTCCTGACCTGGGCGGACGGCCTGGCGGCGGTTGGCGTCGTGAGCTTGCACAGCGCTCGGTGACAACACTATTCGAGGGTGTGTGACATGGGGACGACGAGCACGGCGGCAGCGGTCTGGCGGATGCTGGCGGAGCGCTGGCGCAAGACGATCAAGGCCAAGAACCTCTCGGCGAACACGGAGCGTGGCTATCTCTACACCGCTGAGCGGTGGGCCAGTTGGCTGGAGGACGAGAGGCTGCGCCGGGTTTTGCCCCGGCGGCTTCTGGCCATCAGGAGCGCGGGCCGGTCTGGGGCCGGTGGTGTCCGGTTGTTCGGCGGGGGCGGTGCCGAGTTCCCGCCCGGCGGTGGGGTGGGTGCTGCGGCGAGCTTGCCGACGGTGGTCTCGATGTCGTCGAGGCGTTTGATGATGGATTTGGGGCCGGCGTCGCCGCCGTGGAACACGGCACCGTGCACGCCGAGCAGGGCGTTACGTTCGTCGGGCTGCAAGTCGTTCTCCTGGGGTCGGGAGTGTTGGCCGATGTCGGGACGGTCGGTGGTGTTGACGTCGCACTCGACGCCGTCGACCCGCACGGCCTCGGTCTGCTGCACGAGATGAGGCGTGCGGCGAGATCCGTTTGCGCGACCAGGCTTTCGTTTGCCAGAACCAGCGGGCGACGCCTTCGCGCTGGGCGCGGTCTACGACGTCGGCCTCGCCGTAGACCCCGATCCGCTCGATGCCGAGTACGTCACCGGCTCCGCGCAGGTACTCGACGACGGTGCGCATCTGCGACTCGGTGGTGATGTCCTGGTCCACGGCCATGTAGATGGGCCGGTCGTGGGGCCAACCGAATGAACGGGCGCCCTCCAGCGCGGCGCGGGCGTTGCGGGCACCGGCGGCGCGGCCGGCGAGCGCGTTACCGGCGCGGTTCTCGAACACCAGCGCCACGCCGACACCGGCGCCGGTCATGTCGCGGAACTCTGCGGCCGTGATGTTCTTGCGCCGCCCGGGTGTGCCAACGTAGCGCACCACGAAGTCGAAACCTGCGCTCTTGAGCTGCCTTGGGAACTCCGGCAGAGTAGTCGATTCCTCGCACGGTACTCTCTAATCAGTTTTGCAATCGAATTGCATATGTCCTGCCTTGTTCTAACTGCTATGTGAGCTATGGTGTGGGCTCATCTGCGGAAGGTTGGAAATTGGGAATCGAAGACGACGAGTTTGAAACGTCGGGCTCTTTTGAAGCCTCGGGCGCCATTGGCGACAATGAGTCGGATAACGTTAGTAATAACGAGCCATCTAGGTCTGATACTAATGAACCGGCTAGTCCTGGTCTCCTCGGTCGATCGGAAGAGTCACCAGTACGCCCTTCTGACGGTGAGTCAACTGGTTCATCCGACCTCAGCTGGCTAGTCCCGGTTGCGGGCTTCCTTGGTGGCGCGGTGGCGCAGGGCGTGATTGGGAACCGCTCAGACGCGGCGGCGGTTGCTTTGGCGCGTAAGTTGTTTGGGCGAGTCGCTTCTCGGTGGCGCGAGCGACGTAACGAGGCCACCGATGACGCACTTTCGCCGGGGGAGGTAAGCGACCTCGCTAAAGCTGCGGTGTTGACCTTGGATTGGGTCACAGAGCCAGGCCGGGTTCGTATTGTGAAGTTTACTCAGGTCGCTGATGGTGGCTGGAGAGTTGTGGCCAAGTATGGTCGATTCGAACTCAGCGTTCTGGTTCCGTCAGGTGACCCGTCCGAGGCAAAGGTCTTGATCATCCCAAGCTGGAGTGGATTGGCATTGGACAAGGCCGAGCGCGGTGCCGCGGACCTTCCCTTGCGCTGAGGTGCGGCGCCACTGGACAGTGACAATGACCGTGCCCTCGTAGGGCTTGCCGGGTAGCGGGAATGGTCCACGCCGACGGTCGCCGAGATGGTTGCCCACGGCCCAGGTTTCGACGACCTCGTCTCGGCCGGCGAGGTCGGTGATGACGATCCGCCCCTCGCCGGCCGCGCCTGGGTCTCAAAGCGCCACGCTCCGAGCCTGAAGAGTTCCGGTTGGCGACCAAAATTGAGTCTTGGAAAGCGATGGGGTTTGACATCTTGATCCTGGTGGGATTGTGGATGGCGGGGTCGTGGTGGGTGCTGCGGTAGGAAATTTCTCTCAGACTTTGGGGGGATTCATTGGGGCTTTCGCGCCGGTTCCGGCGGGAGTATTTCTGATTAAGACCGGGCTCGATAGAGCTCGAACTGGGCAAAGTTGGGGCATGCGGATCGTTGGAATCGCGATGGTGCTTGTCTCGACTGGAGGGCCAATAGGGATGGGGCGTCAGCTGGGTAGAGAGCTCACCTCGTTCTTCAAGCTTTCTTTCTGGATCTTCGTAGTCAAAGGTGATCGGGTCTACGACCGTGTGAATGGCATTATCGTTATTAAGCTGCCTCGTGGTCAGCTTCCCCGTCGTCCTCTTTCGCACCTTGCCCCGCAGGGGGTTCCGGTCGATCCTGATCCCACCGGTATAAACGAAAACAGCCAGGAGTGACTCAGAGACTAGTGTTTCGTGATTCTGTTTGCTTTACGTTGGTGTGGCGGGTGGTGGTGTTGACTGGTTGGGTGGAGTTGACAGCCGATGAGCGGGCCGAGTTGCGGGCGCCGGTGAACAGTCCGGACGTGGCCGCTACGGTCGGGACGCGGGCGCGGATTGTGTTGTGGTGCGCGGAGAACCGTCGGAAGAAGGACGTCGCGGTGCTGGCCGCGGTGTCGCGTCCGACAGTGGATCTGTGGCTGTCTCGTTACGAAGCCGACAGGATCGCGGGGTTGTTGTAAAGTACTTTCCAAGTAGAAAGTAGATGGCTCGGGGAGCCGGGATGGGCGAGGCGAAGTCGGCGTTGGGCGAGGTCGAGCGGCAGCCGGTTTCGCCATCCGGAACGTCTCCTGGGCATCGGGCGTGACCTCGCGGAGGGAAAGGTGAGGGCATGATCGACCCCGCCATCCACCCGCTGCCGAGGCTGTCGATCTGCGCCCTGCTGGCCAGCGGTGCGGACTGGGTGGAGTTCAGGGTGGTCCGCGACTCGGCCGAGCTCAGCGACTCGATGCTGTCGAAGCATTCGCGGGCCCTCGAGGGCGCTGGCTACCTGGAGGTCCGCAAGGGCGCCGTCGGGCGGCGGCCGCGGACCTGGTTCCGGCTCACCGACCAGGGCAAGGCCGCCTACCTCGGGCACGTGGCGGCGCTGCGCCGGATGACCGAGAACGTGCCCCCGGAGCAGTGAGCGAGGGCCGCCTCGCGGAGCACCGCGGGCATCGGGTTACACTGTCCGTGGACCTCGTGCGACGTCCATCCTGTGAACTCCCCCAGGGCCGGAAGGCAGCAAGGGTAAGCGGGCTCTGGCGGGTGCACGGGGTCCCCTTACTTTCCGGGGCCCGTTCGGGTCCTTTTCTGGTTGTCAGTCGTACCGCGTAGGGTTCTGGTCGTGGCGCTCGCCCTCTACCGCAAGTACCGTCCCGCGACCTTCGCCGAGGTCGTCGGGCAGGAACACGTCACCGAGCCGCTGCGGACCGCGCTGTCCACCGGCCGGATCAACCACGCGTACCTGTTCTCCGGGCCGCGCGGCTGCGGCAAGACCTCCAGCGCGCGCATCCTCGCCCGCTCGCTGAACTGCGCGCAGGGTCCGACGCCCGACCCGTGCGGCGAATGCGACTCCTGCGTCGCGCTGGCCCCCGAAGGCGGCGGCAGCGTCGACGTCGTGGAGCTCGACGCGGCCAGCCACGGTGGCGTCGACGACACCCGCGAACTGCGCGATCGGGCCTTCTTCGCGCCCGCCCAGTCGCAGTACCGGATCTTCATCATCGACGAGGCCCACATGGTCACCACGCAGGGCTTCAACGCCCTGCTGAAGATCGTCGAAGAGCCGCCGGAACACCTGATCTTCGTCTTCGCGACGACGGAACCGGACAAGGTCCTGACCACCATCCGGTCCCGAACCCACCACTACCCGTTCCGCCTGATGCCCCCGGGCGTGATGCGCGAACTCGTCGAGCGCATCTGCAAGGACGAGGGCGTCCTGGTGGAACCGGCGGTGTTCCCGCTGGTCATCCGGGCTGGTGGCGGCTCCGCGCGAGACACGCTGAGCGTCCTCGACCAGATGCTGGCGGGGGCGACCGAGCAGGGCGTCACCTACGAGCGAGCGGTCGCGCTGCTCGGCGTCACCGACGTGGCCCTGATCGATGACATGGTCGACGCGCTTGCGGTCGGGGATGCGGCGGCGGTTTACGCGACCGTGGACCGGCTGGTGGAAGCCGGACATGACCCGCGTCGCTTCGGTTCCGACCTGCTGGACCGCCTGCGCGACCTGGTGCTGCTGAGCTCGGTGCCCGACGCTGGCGACCGCGGTCTGGTGGATGCGGCCGGCGATGAGCTGGAGCGGATGCGGACGCAGGCCGATCAGCTCGGCCCGGCGACGCTGTCCCGCTTCGCGGAGATCGTCCACACTGGACTCGCGGAGATGCGCGGAGCTACCGCGCCCCGTCTTCTGCTTGAACTTCTCTGCGCCCGGATGATGCTTCCGGCGGTGTCGGACGCGGAAACGGCGCTGCTGCAACGACTTGAGCGAGTTGAACGCCGAGCGACTCTGGCGCCTGCTGAAGGCGGAGCCCCTGTGGCCCAGGGGGAAGCCGCGTCAGCGGCTGACGGCGATGGTCGGCCGCGACGGGTCTTCCAGCGGCCGCATGAGCGCGCGGCAGCTGTGCGCGCGGCGGAGGAAGCCGGCGCTGCGGAGCAAAGCGGTGCGGCCGGGCAGGGCGATGGCGCTGCGCAGGGCGGTGGAGCCGCCGCGCAGGACAGCGGAGCTGCGGAGCAGCAGAGCGATGTTGCTGGTCGCGGTGCGGCGCAGGCTCCGGCCGGTGCAGCGGCGGCGCAGTCGCAGAGTGGCGCGACGGGCGGAGCTGCGGAGCAGCGGAGCGGTGCGGCCGGTGGTGCTGCGGCGCAGCCGCAGAGCGGCGCAGCCGCAGGGCAGTGGGGTGGCTCCGCCGGAGGCGGTGCTGCGGCGCAGTCGCAGAGCGGTGGAGCTGCGGAGCTGCGGAGCAGCGTTGCTGGTGGTGCTGCGGCGGCGCAGCCGCAGAGCAGTGCGGCGGGAGCTGCGGAGCTGCGGAACGCGAGCCGTGGCGGCGGAGCCGCTGAGGCGCAGGGCAGCGGAGCAGCGCCTGCCGCGGCGGGAGCCGCGGGCGGGTTCGACGCGGCGAAGGTGCGGCAGGTGTGGAGCGAGGTGCTGCAGGCCGTCGCGAAGCTGAACCGGCCGACGCAGGCGCTGCTGCTCAACGCCACGGTGCAGGACCTCAGCGACGGTGCGCTCGTGCTGTCGATGCCGACGTCCGGGCTGGTCAAGCAGTTCGCGCAGCAGCGGCGGCTGGACTTCGTCCGGCAGGCGCTGTGCCAGGTCATCGGCGACGCCGAATGGGACATCCAGTGCGTCGAGGCCGGTGCGGCACCGCCGCCCGCCCCGGCGCGCCAGGCTGCTCCGAAGCAGCCCCTGCAGCGCAAATCGACCGCTGCCGCCGCCGAGTCCGCGAACCCGGCACCCACCGAGCAGCCGAACAACCAGGCCCCCAGCCGTCCGAGCGCTCAGCCGTCGCGCCCGTCCAACGGGCAGACGCGCGGCCAGGCACCGCGCCAGGGCACGGTGCCGCGTCCGCCGGAGCCGGACGACATCCCACCGCCGCCCGAACCGCCGGACGAGGAGCCCCCGCCACCGGACGACGTCCCGCCGCCCCCAGAGCCGACCAGGCGCCCGGAGCCGCAGCGCGCCCCGAAGCCGGTCAGCGACGACGAGGAAGACCCGGAAGCGATGCTCGCCGAGTCCTCCCCGTACGACGCGAACACCCCGGTAGGCCCGGACCCGGAAGCCGCCGCAGTCGAGCTCTTCGAGCGAGAACTGGGCGCCCGCCGAATCGACAACTGACCCCGCCTCCGCCCCGCAGAGCCGGGCCCTCGGCCAGGTGTCGGGGTGACGCCCGGACGAGTGGGGACAACTAGCCCGGCCTGGGGACAACTTCCGCAATTTCAATGGAAATTGGACGTCCAATTTCCATTGAAATTGCGTCCGACCGGACAGCGGTTGGCGGTGCGGTGCGGCTTGATGGGGTGTTTGGGCTGGTCAGGGGGTTGCGAGGTGGCGGGACAGGAAGGTCAAGGCCTTCGGGTAGGCGTCGAGGCGGTTGGCCCGTTTGGCTAGACCGTGCCCTTCGTCCGGGTAGACGAGGAGTTCGCATTCCAGGCCGTTCGTGCGGACGGCTTCGGCGATCTGCTCCGCTTCGGACAGGGGGACTCGCGGGTCGTTGGCTCCGTGGAGGACGAACAGCGGGGCCGCGATGTCCGCGACCTTGGTCAGCGGTGACGCCTGGTGGAGGAAGTCGGCGTCGGTGGTCAGCGAGCCGTACTCGCGTTCGCGGTGGGCTCGGCGGTAGGCCGCGGTGTTCGCCAGGAAGGTGACCAGCGACGAGATGCCGACGATGTCGACACCTGCTGCCCAGCGCTGCGGCTGGAACGCCAGCCCGGCCAGCACCATGTAACCGCCGTACGAGCCGCCCCACAGCGCCGCCCGGCGCGGGTCCAGTCCGATCGTCGGCAGCCAGTCGTGCAGGTCACCGAGGTCGGCCACCGCTTCCAGCCGGTTTCGCCCGTCGTCGGCGGAGTACCAGCGCTTGCCGTAGCCGGTGGAGCCGCGCACGTTCGGCACCAGCACCTCGTGGCCCTGCGCGACGAGAGCTTGGACGATCGGGTTGAACCCCCGCACCGCCTGGCTCTCCGGTCCACCGTGGACGATCAGCACCGCCGACCCGGCCAGCTGCAGATCGGGGTTCTCCGGCGAGTACCGGAAGCACGGCAGCTGCTCCCCGTCGCGGGTCGGCACCCGGTGGATGCTCGGTTCCACCGGCCGCTGGTCGTCGAGCTGCGCGGCGGAATCGGTCAGCGCGCGGCATTCGCCGGTGCTCGCGTCCACCAGAAGCACGTCGCCGGGGACGGTCGGACCGCTGAAAGTCAGTGCGATGTAACGGGAATCCGGCGACCACACCGGTTGCGGCAGCGGGAAGGCGCACCAGCCGTCCGCGGGCAGGCGCACCGAGTGCAGCCGTTCGCCGGATGACGCGTCGTGCAGCGCCAGCCGGCTCGCACCATCATCGTTGGCCTGCACGAGCAGCTTCGAACCGTCCGGCGAGAGCCAGCCGGTCAGGTCGTGTTCGTCGGAGGTCACCAGCCAGGTCTGGTCGCCGGTGCGCGGATCGATGCGGGCGACGCCGGTGCGGTCGCGCTCGAAGTTGGTGGTGGCGATCAGCCCGGAACCGTCGGGCAGCCAACCGATGTTGGTGTACCGGGCGGCCACGTCGCGGCTGGTCAGCGCCCGGTCCTCGGAGTCGACCACGATCAACTCGTCGGACATGGGCGGCGCGCCGGGAACGGTGAGGGCCACGCGGCCGTCCGGTGCTGCCGCGACCTCCAGCACCATCCCGCCCCGGTCGTAGGCGACGCGCTCCTCGCCGGAGCTCACGCAGCGGATCACCACGTCGAAGTCGACGCCGTTGCGGCGGTTCGTGGAGTAGACGACGCGATCGGGCAGCACGTCCAGCAACCGGTGCACGTGCTCGGGATCGCGGACCAGTGGGCACAGCTCGGGCAGCCGCACCGGTCCGGGCCGCGGCTGGTTCAGGCGCAGCAGCGACAACTGGCCGCGCTCGTCGCCGTCGGTGTCGTGCTGCACCACCACCGCGCGCTCGCCGGGCAGGTAGCGGCCGGTCACCGCGCCGGACAGCGCGGTCAGCCGGGTGCTCGTGCCGTCGACGAGCTCGATCAGCTGGGTCGATCCGGACTCGTCCGAGCCGGCCAGCACCCGGCCGGAGCCGGCCACGTCGAAGGCCCGCCAACTGGTGAGCTCGAGCAACCGCACGATGTCCAGCGCCATGCCCGACACCCTGTCATGCGCGGCCAGCTGAGCCCAGTGGCGAACGGGGGAGTCGACCGCTCAGGCCCGCGCATTCTCTAGGCTGGTGGAGTACCCCGTGCCACCGACGGAGCGCGGGTTTCGCGAGACGAGGAGGACCACGGTGCAGCCTGGTGGCCAGCCGAACATGCAGCAGATCATGGAACAGGCGCAGAAGATGCAGCAGCAGCTGATGACTGCGCAGCAGGAGCTCGCCGAGGCCGAGGTCAACGGCAGTGCCGGTGGAGGACTGGTCACCGCGACGGTGACCGGCTCGGGTGAGCTGAAGGGCCTCGTCATCGACCCGAAGGCGGCCGACCCGGAGGACACCGAAACCCTGGCTGACCTGGTGGTCGCCGCGGTGCGCGACGCGAACCGCGCGGCGCAGGAGCTCCAGGCGGAGAAGATGGGCCCGCTGACCAGCGGCCTGGGCGGTGGCCTCGGCGGCGGCGGACTGAGCCTGCCCGGCATGTGATCCGCAGTTTCAATTGAAACTGTGCACCTCCCGTAGTCGTGACCACAGTTTCAATTGAAACTGTAGATCTCAGGCACGACGAACCACAGTTTCAATTGAAACTGTGCAGGCCTTGGAAACGAGCTAGAAGTGTACGAAGGTCCCGTTCAGGATTTGATCGATGAGCTCGGCCGGTTGCCGGGCATCGGTCCTAAGAGCGCGCAGCGCATCGCCTTCCACCTGCTCGCGGCCGAGCCCGCGGACGTGACTCGGCTGCAGGAGGTTCTGCAGAAGGTCAAGGAAGGCGTGGTGTTCTGCGACGTCTGCGGCAACGTCTCCGAGGAGACCACCTGCCGCATCTGCCGGGACGCCCGCCGCGACCCGACGCTGGTGTGCGTCGTCGAGGAGCCCAAGGACGTCCTGGCCGTCGAGCGCACCCGCGAGTTCAAGGGGCGCTACCACGTGCTCGGCGGTGCGCTGGACCCGTTGTCCGGGATCGGCCCAGACCAGCTGCGAGTGCGCGAGCTGCTGGCCCGCATCGGCAAGGACGAGATCGCGGAAGTGATCATCGCGACCGACCCGAACACCGAGGGCGAAGCGACCGCGACCTACCTGGTCCGGATGCTGCGGGACTTCCCGGGCCTGACGGTCACCCGCCTGGCCTCCGGCCTCCCGATGGGCGGCGACCTGGAGTTCGCCGACGAGCTCACCCTCGGCCGAGCCCTCTCCGGTCGCCGAACCCTCTGAGGCCCTCAAGGCCACGAGATCCCCGACGCGCGTAGACCAAACTACGCGGCGTCGGGGATCTTTCGTGTGAATAGCCCTGGTCACCCAAGGGCGTGACGGAGCGTTGAGGTTTGCTTGCTCCGAGTGGGTGGAGGATTGCCCGTTTGGAGTTCGGCTTTGGGCAGTTTTTCCCGTATTTGCCGAAAGTTCGGGCAGGGCTTGCTTCGCTGGCAACTAAAGGAAGTGGCTGGTCCGACTGGGGATATGCCTGATGTGAGCCACTCCATTAGGTCACCCTAAGTAGTCAGATCGTAACCTCGACGTCTCCATCGAAAGCGTGATACGGGTTAGTCTCTCGGAGCTCTGAGACCTGAGACACACTGAGGTGCTTCCATGAGTAGAGCTCCATCGGCACCACGCCGTACGCCCACCACGCGGCGTCGTGTTGCCACCGTCGGTGTCGCCCTCGTCGCCGCAGCTTCGCTGGCCTCGTGCGCGCAATCGCAGCGCGAAGCGGGCGGAGGTGAAGGTGGCGCGTTCACCTTCGGCGCGGCCGGTGCCCCCGACGGGTTCGACCCCTTCTACGCCTCCGACGGCGAGACCTTCCGGGTCACCCGGCAGCTGACCGAGGGGCTCGTCGGGTTCAAGCCGGGGTCGGCCGACGTCGAGCCGGAGCTCGCGGAGTCCTGGGAGCACAGCCCTGACGGCAAGACCTGGACGTTCAAGCTGCGCACCGGCGTGAAGTTCCACGACGGCACCGACTTCAACGCCGAAGCGGTGTGCAAGAACTTCAAGCGGATGTTCGAGCAGACCGGTGCCGGGCAGAACAACGCGCTGTCCTACTACTGGATCGAGAACTTCGGCGGGTTCGCCGACGGCAAGGAGCCGTCGCTGTACCAGGGCTGCGAGTCTCCGGATCCGACGACCGCGGTGCTGAACCTGACCCGCGCCAGCTCGAAGTTCCCGGACATCCTCGGGCTGCCGTCGTTCAGCATGCAGTCGCCGACGGCGATGGAGCAGTACCAGGCCAACAACGTGCAGGCGCAGGGCGACAGCTTCGTGTACCCGGAGTACGCGATGAAGCACCCGACCGGCACCGGGCCGTTCAAGTTCGTCTCCTACGACGAGGGCAACGGCACCATCAAGCTCGCCCGCAACGACGACTACTGGGGTGAGAAGACCAAGGTCAGCGAGCTGATCTTCCGGATCATCCCGGACGAGACGGTGCGCAAGCAGGAGCTGGAGTCGGGCGCCATCGACGGCTACGACTACCCGAACGCCGCCGACCTCAAGGGCCTGAAGGACGCCGGGCACAACGTCCAGGTCCGCGACCCGTTCAACGTCATGTACCTGGGCATCACCCAGAAGAACAACCCGGCGCTGAAGGACCTCAAGGTCCGCCAGGCGCTGGCCTACGCGGTGGACCGCGAGAGCCTGGTCAAGGCGAACATGCCCGAAGGCGCCATGGTCGCCAAGGAGTTCTACCCGGACACAGTGGACGGTTACGCGCCGGACGTGCAGCAGTACCCGCACGACCCGGCCAAGGCCAAGCAGCTGCTCGCCGAGGCGGGCGCGTCGAACCTGACGGTGAACTTCTACTGGCCCACCGAGGTGACCCGGCCGTACATGCCGGACCCGCAGGGCATCTACAACGCGCTGGCCGAGAACCTGCGCGAGGTCGGCATCACCGTCAACCCGGTGAGCAAGCCGTGGAACGGCGGCTACACCGACGAGGTCGACAACGGCAAGGCCGACATCTTCCTGCTCGGCTGGACCGGTGACTACAACACGCCGGACAACTTCATCGGCACCTTCTTCGGCACCACCACCAACCGCTTCTACACCTCGGGTTCGCCGTGGGGCCAGGAGCTGGCGGACAAGCTGAAGGCCGCCGACGGCGAGCCGGACGAGGCCAAGCGCAACACGATGTACCAGGACATCAACCGCAAGCTGCTGTCGGAGTACCTGCCGGCCGTGCCGCTGTCGCACTCGCCGCCGGCGATCGTCACGAACGCCAACGTGACGGGCCTGCAGACCTCGCCCCTGACCGCTGAAGAGTTCGCCTCGGTGAGCGTCTCGGGGAAGTGAGTTGACAACGGTCGCGCGCGGGATCGGCCAAGTGCCGATCCCGCGCGAACCTGTCCGCTCGCTGCCCAACTGAGCAACGGGGGTTTGCGTGCTCCGCTACACGATCCGGCGACTGGCGCAGCTGGTGCTGGTCGTCTTCGTCCTGTCGATGTTGTTGTTCGCCTGGCTGCGATCGCTGCCCGGTGGACCGGTGTCGGCGCTGCTGGGTGACCGCGCCACGCCGGAGGCGCGGGCCCAGCTCGAGGCCCAACTCGGCTTGGACCAGCCGATCTTCGTGCAGTACTGGCGTTTTCTGGAACGCGCCGTCACCGGCGACTTCGGCACTTCGACCGGTGTTCAGCGCGGCTCGCCCGCGCTGGAGGTGTTCCTGACCCGCATCCCGGCGACGCTGGAGCTGTCGTTCCTGGCGCTGCTGCTGGCGGTCGCGATCGGTATCCCGTTGGGGTACCTGGCGGCCCGCAAGCGCGGCAGCTGGCTCGACAACATCAGCATCACCTGGTCGCTGGTGGGCGTCGCGGTTCCGGTGTTCTTCCTGGCGTTCCTGCTGAAGTTCGTGTTCGCCATCCAGCTGGGCGTGCTGCCCGCGTCCGGTAGGCAGGACTCCGCGCTCGACGCCACGCGGGTCACCGGCTTCTACATCCTCGACGGGTTGCTGACCCGCGAGTGGGATGCCGCGCTGGACTCGTTCGTGCACTTGATATTGCCCGCCATCGCGCTGTCCACCATCCCGTTCGCGGTGATCTTCCGGATCACCAGAGCGGCGGTGCTGGACGTGATGGACGAGGACTACGTGCGCACCGCGCGGGCCAAGGGCTTGGGCTCGATGGTCATCCGCCGCAGGCACATCCTGCACAACGCGATGCTGCCGGTGGTCACCACGATCGGTCTGCAGACCGGTGCGCTGCTGGCCGGTGCCGTGCTGACCGAGCGGGTGTTCAACATCGCCGGCATCGGGCAGGCGGTCGCCTTGGGCTTCGAGCGCAAGGACTTCCCGGTGCTCCAAGTGGTGATCCTGGCTTCGGCGATGATGTACGTGCTGGTCAACCTGCTGGTGGACCTCTCGTACGCGTTGATCGACCCACGACTGCGGACACGGTGAGGTCATGGCTCTGAAATCGCAGCGCAAGGAACGCATCGACGCGCTGGCGGGGGCGTCGGCGGATGCCGGGGTGAGCCTGGCCGCGTCGGCGTGGCGGCGGCTCAAGCGCAACCCGGTGTTCGTGGTCGGTGCGGTGATCATCGCGGTGTTCGTGCTGCTGGCACTGCTGGCGCCGCTGCTCGCTCCGCACGACCCGGCGCAACGGCTGCTGGTGGACCAGGTTTCCCGCGCGGACAACTCGATTCCGCCGCCGCAGGAAGGTTTCCCGCTGGGCGGTGACCAGTACGGTCGCGACCTGTTCTCCCGACTGCTGCTGGGTTCTCAGCAGACGCTGCTGGTCGCGGTGCTGGCCACCGTGATCGGTCTCGGCGGCGGTCTGGTGCTGGGCATCCTGGCCGGCGCGTTCGGCGGCTGGGTGGACTCGGTGGTCATGCGCGCCGTGGACGTGATGCTGTCGGTGCCGTCGCTGCTGCTGGCGGTGTCGATCGGCGCGTTGTTCGCGCAGCAGAGCCAGTTCACGGTGATCCTGGCGGTCGCGATCGTGCAGGTGCCGATCTTCGGCCGCCTGCTGCGCGGCACGATGCTCGCGCAACGCGCCAGCGATCACGTGCTGGCGGCGAGGGCGCTGGGGGTGAAGGAGAGCTCGATCGTGTTCCGGCACATGCTGCCGAACGCGCTCGGCCCGGTGATCGTGCAGGCCACGCTGGTGCTGGCGGTGGCGATCATCGACGCGGCCGCGCTGTCCTTCCTGGGCCTCGGAGCCGCCGACGACTCGGTCCCGGAGTGGGGCCAGATGCTCGGCGGCGCGCAGAACATCATCGATTCCCACCCGCAGCTGGCGTTCTGGCCGGCGAGCTGCATCGTCCTGGTCGCCCTCGGCTTCACCCTGGTCGGCGAGTCCATGCGGGACGCGCTAGACCCGAAGCGCCGGCGCTGAAACATGAATCAAAACGCTTGGCCAGTGCTCACCTACCGCCGCCCCAGCCCGCCGCTCGCTGCGTTGGGGGCTTTACCAAGTACGCCCAGTACGTGGCAAAGCCCCCGCCTTCCGAGCGGCGACCTGGAACGGCGGAGGTGTCCCACCCGCCACCCGACCACCACCCCCCATGGAGGCGCGATGCGCCGCTGCACCGATTGGCAAGGCTGGGCACGTCGCTCGAATGCCCTTCGGGCATAAGAGAAGACGGAGGAAACAAATGGCACTGCTGGAAGTCCGCGACCTTTCGGTCGTCTTCGCCCGCAAGGGCGAGCCGCCGGTGACCGCGGTGGACGGCATCTCCTTCGACGTCGAACCCGGCCGCACCGTCGGTCTGGTCGGCGAGTCCGGTTGCGGGAAGTCGGTCACCTCGCTGGCGATCATGGGCCTGCTGCCGACGAGCGGCGCGGAGGTCTCCGGTTCGGTGCGCTTCGACGGCACCGACCTGCTCTCGCTGTCCAAGCGGGAGCTCGACCAGCGCCGCGGCAGCGACCTGGGCATGGTGTTCCAGGACCCGCTGACCTCGCTGAACCCGGTGGTGTCCATCGGGTTGCAGGTCTCGGAGGTCATCGAGCGGCACCGCGGCCTGCCGCGCAAGCAAGCGATGCCGGAGGCCGAGGACCTGCTGCTCCGGGTGGGCATCCCAGACCCGCGGCGACGGCTCAAGGAGTACCCGCACCAGCTCTCCGGCGGCATGCGGCAGCGCGCGCTGATCGCGATGGCGCTGGCGTGCAAGCCGCGGTTGCTGATCGCCGACGAGCCGACCACCGCGCTGGACGTGACGATCCAGGCGCAGATCCTGCGGCTGCTGTCGGAGCTGGTCGCCGAGACCGACACCGCGCTGATCATGATCACGCACGACCTGGGCGTGGTCGCCGGGCTCTGCGACGAGGTGAACGTGCTCTACGCGGGCCGGGTGGTGGAGCGCGCCGAGCGGCACGAGCTGTTCGCCCGCCCGCGACACCCGTACACCTCGGGGCTGCTGGCCTCGATCCCGCGCCTGGACGCGCCGCGCGGTCAGCGGCTGTCGCCGATCAAGGGCTCGGTGAGCGACAACATCCCGTGGGACGCGGGGTGCGCGTTCTGCCCGCGCTGCCCGAACGCGCTGGACGTCTGCGACCAGCAAACCCCGGACGTGAGCATCGACGTGGGCTCCCGCCTGCTGCGCTGCCACAACCCGATGCGCGAGACGCAGACCCCGGTGGAGGCTCCGTGATCCCCGTCGTCACCCCGCGTTCTCCCGCGATTTCAATGGAAATCGCACGTCCAATTTCAATGGAACTTGCGGATCATCGGTGTGTCGGTGCCCGACACGCCGGTACCTGTGCGGAGCTGAACACCACGGAGGCGTCATGACGGAAGCGCCGGAGAAGCCGAAGTCCGGCGGGGACGTGCTGATCGACGTCGAGGACGTCAAGGTGCACTTCCCGATCAAGCGCGGCGTGGTGCTGGACCGAACGGTCGGGCACGTCTACGCCGTGGACGGGGTGTCGCTGCGCATCGAACGCGGCGAGACCTACGGCCTGGTCGGGGAATCCGGCTGCGGCAAGTCGACGCTGGGACGCGCGGTGCTGCGGCTGGAGAAGCCGACCGGCGGCAAGGTGGTGTTCGACGGCGTCGACCTGTCCGGCATGAAGGGTGACCCGCTGCGCCGGATGCGCCGCCGGATGCAGATGGTCTTCCAGGACCCGCTGTCCTCCCTCGACCCCCGGCAGTCGGTGCAGTCGCTGCTGATCGAGGGCATGCGCGCGCACGGCCTGGACACCGGCCGCGAGGCCACCGACAAGCGGCTGCGGGAACTGCTGTCCGCGGTGGGCTTGCCGTCGACCTCGCTGCGCAAGTACCCGCACGAGTTCTCCGGCGGCCAGCGGCAGCGCATCGGCATCGCCCGCGCGCTGTCGGTGGGCCCGGAGCTGCTGGTGGCCGACGAGCCGGTGTCGGCGCTGGACGTCTCGGTGCAGGCGCAGGTGGTGAACCTGCTGGAGGACCTGCAGGAGGAGTTCGGTCTGACCTACCTGGTGATCGCGCACGACCTGGCGGTGGTGCGGCACATCGCCGACCGGGTCGGGGTGATGTACCTGGGCGGCATCGTGGAGGAGTCCACATCGGACGATCTCTACGAGGAGCCGCTGCACCCGTACTCGAAGGCGCTGCTGTCGGCGGTCCCGGTCCCTGATCCGACGGTGGAGGACGAGCGCGAGCAGATCCTGCTCTCCGGTGACCTGCCGTCCCCGGCCAACCCGCCGACGGGCTGCCGCTTCCACACCCGCTGCCCGTGGCGCCAGCCGGACCGCTGCGACACCGAACGTCCCGCGCTGCGCGAGCTGCGGCCGGGGCACCGGGTGGCGTGCCACTTCGCCGAGGAGATCCAGAGCGGCAGCCTGAAGCCGCACGAGGTGATCGCCGAAGCGGTCGACCCGAGGGACTTCGGCGACAAGGGCCTCACCTCGACCACCTGATCCGGCGCGCGGTTGCCGCTGGTGACGTCCCGCCCCGCGGTGGAACCACAGTTTCAATTGAAACTGTGATCCGTCGTGGGTGGGATTTACAGTTTCAATTGAAACTGTAATTCACGTTTCGGGACCGTGCGCCTGGGCGGGGGAGTCCACATAGGATCTTCGGTGGCTGAGAGTGGAGGTAGCGAGTGAGGTACAGCAGCGCGCAGCGGTGCACGGCGTGCGACCACCGGGCGATCCTGGCGGAGGGCACGGCGGACCGCCTGGTGTCGGAGTCCGGGCGAACCCTGGTGTCCTACGACTGCCCGGAGGGCAATGGACTCCACGTCTGCAACCCGGACTTCGAACGCGGCACCTCCCGCCGCCAGTAGTTTTCCAACTTTAGGGAAATTTGGAGTTCAGCCGGGGTTTGGGAGGTCTCCAACTTTAGGGAAATTTGGAAACTCCACCGAGGCGTCAGGCGGCCTTCCCGACCTCGGGAGTGAGGGTCTTCGGTGTCCGGCGGCGGGCGGTGAGGTTCAGGCTGCCGAGGAAGACGCCGATGACCACCACCGCGCCGGCCGCGAGCTCCAGCGGGTGCGGGTACTCGCCGAGGATCAGCCACGCCGCGGTGAAGCCGACGACCGGCACCAGCAGCGAGAACGGCGCGACCCTGCTCGCCGGGTAGCGGCCCATCAGGGTCGTCCACAGGCCGGATCCGATGATCGTCGCCAGCAGCGAGGTGTAGGCGAGGCCGCAGAGCGCGTACAGGCCGGTGGTCGAGTCGAAGACCGTCGCCAGCGCGTGCCACCCGGCCGTCGGGCCCTCGACCGCCGCGGACAGCGCGAACATCGGCAGCGGCGGCACGATCGCGATCCACAGCGTCAGGTGCAGCGGGTTCTGCGGATTCGCCTTGCGCCCGCACAGGTTGCCCAGCGCCCACGAGAACGCCCCGCACAACGTGACCAGCATCGGCAGGAGCGCGGCGCTCTGCGCGCGGTGCCAGCCGATCATCGCCATCCCCAGCACGGCGGTGACGATGCCGATGACCTGCACCGAACTCAGCTTCTCCCGCAGCAGCAGCGCCCCGAGCACCACCGTGAACGGCGCGGACGCCTGCTGCACCAGCGAAGCGAGTCCGGTCGGCATCCCGATGTTCATCGCCACGAACAGGAACGCGAACTGCAGCGTCCCGAAGAACAAGCCGTAGCCGATCAGCCACTTCCACGGCACGTCCGGCTTGGGGACGAACAGCAGCAGGGGCAGCAGCACGGCGAACCGCAGCCCGGCGAAGAAGAACGGCGGGAACTGTTCGAGCCCGAAGTCGAGTGCGATGAAGTTGAGGCCCCACAGCAGGGCGACCAGCAAGGCCAGCGAACGATCCCGAGAATTCACACGGCCAGCCTGCGCCGCGCAACTATGAAGAACAAGCGACACTATCTGCACAGAGCATGCAGAAGTCCTTCATGGATGTCCGCATCCCGAAACGCTTAGGCTTCTGAAATGGATGTTCGCAGGCTGCGATTCCTCCGTGAGCTGGCAGACCGGGGGACCGTCACCGCTGTCGCCAAGGCCCTCTCCTACACGCCGTCGGCGGTGTCGCAGCAGATCCGGGCGCTGCAGGCCGAGGTCGGCGTGCAGTTGACCGAGCCCGCCGGACGAGGTTTGCGGCTCACCGATGCCGGTTGGGCGTTGGCTGCGCGAGCTGACGAAGTGCTCGCCGCGGTGGACCGCGCCGAGGCCGAGCTGGACAGCTACCGGTCCACGCCGCGTGGTGTAGTGCGAGTGGCGATCTTCCCGTCCGGCGCTTTCTTGCTGCTCCCTGGCCTGCTGAGGCGGATGGCCGAGCACCCCAAGGTCCGGCTGGAGTGCCGGGACGTCGACATGACGCCGCCGGAAGTTCCCGGCCTGACCGCGGATTTCGACCTGGTGGTCGCGCACCGGGACGACCAGGCCACGCCGTTCGACAGCGAGCGCATGGCCGTCACCCCACTGTTGCGCGAACCGCTGGACGTCGCGCTCCCGGTCGGCCATCCGCTGGCCGCGAAGGAGCGCGTCGAACCGGCGGAGCTGGTCGGGGAGCCGTGGCTGAGCGTGGACGTCGGGTTCCCGGTGGACGACGTGCTGCGGTCGCTGGCCGTCCGCACCGGCGTGCGGCCGAAGGTCGTGCAGCGGGTCAACGACTTCCGGGTCACGGAGGTCCTGGTCGCCGACGGGCACGGCGTCGCGCTGCTGCCTCGGTACTCCGCGAACCTCAGCACCGTGGCGCTGCGGCCGCTGAGCGGAGTCCGCGCCGGCCGCAACATCGAGGTCGTCTCCCGGCGCGGCGCCACCGAACGTCCGGCGGTCCAGGTCGTCCTCGACGCGCTGATCGCCGAGGCCAGCAGCATCGCTGAATGATCAGGTCAACGCGTTCAGCGCGAACACCACTCCGACCAGAAGCGCGAGCTGCGACTCCGATCTCGCCGGAATGGTCCACGGATGATTAACAAGCGCGTGACCTCGTTGGATGTTAATCATCGGCCGGGACAAGTTGATCGCAGCCGCCGAACGAGCGAGGTGTCACGGCCGCGCTCTTGGTGTTCCTGCAGGCGATCGCGCCCTTCGCGCTGATCGCCGCCGGCCGCTAGCACCGAGGTCGGCACCGCACCGGTCCCGGCGATGTGGAAGGACCCGAACGCCACCGGCCTGAACAGCGCCGCCGTCCCCTGGTCCTAGGGCCTGGGGACGGCGGATCATGCCGGACAGGCCGGTGGCCCCGAGGAAGGCTCAGCGCTTGAGCAGGAAGGTGAAGTCGCCGGAGAGCTTGCCGCTCAGCCGGACTGCCGAAACGAGTTTCCCGTCCGTGATCAGTCTTTCGACCTCGCCCCGCGAAAGACAACACCCTTCAGCGATCAGTCGCACCGGCCGGACGGGGATCCGCGCCGCGAAGCGGACCGAGATGTCGATGACCTCGCGGTCCAGGTGATCCGATCCGCCGGTGTCGAGGCGCCAGGCGTTGTCCCAGTCGAGGGAGATGCGATTTCGGCGCTGCAGGACCGGATCCTGGAGCAGCTCGGCTTGTCAGGCCGGAATCGTTGTCGTGCAGCCGTTCCAGCAGCTCAGGTCGTACGGAGCGCACGTGCGTTCGCTCCAGGATCGTGAGCTTCGCAGTTTCCCCGCACGCGGTGCAGAGCACGAGGAGCCAGGCGTCGAGGAGTTTGTGGTTTGCGTTGACGCGAAATTTACCGCTTGTCCGGAAGCGTTCGGACGCGCAGAGTGGCAACGGCGGCGAACGAGCGGCAGGCAGGTGGGCGCGACCATCCAGTTGTTGAGCACAGAAGTACACCTTTTCTGTGAGAAATCCGCAGCAAGAAGAAGCGCGGCGCACATGCGCGACGCGCGACAAATCAGCGCTCGGGAGGTCTCACTTGGTGTACAACGGCACGTCCTTACCTGGACAACTTTGTTCGGCAGCACAGTAATGACGCACAGCAGCGCTGATCAACTGGTTTTCGAGCGCCTCACCGGGCGGTCCCCGGCGATCAGGTCGGGCCGTGCTGGGCGGCCCAGCGGCAGATCGCGGCGACTTCGTTCGCCTGGTTCGGCAGGGTTGTGTCCACGATGCCGACCACGGGGATGTGCCCGGCGTGGAAGACGTCGGCCGGGCGGGGCAGGAAGCCCTTCTCGTGCACGCCCGTGCTGCCCTGGCCGGGCGTGCCTTCCGCGAGGTGTCCGGTGGTGCGGGCGTAGCGGGTGAGAACGCTGGGTTTGCGCAGGTCGCGGTCCATTCCGTACCACTGCTGGCTCAGCGGGAAGAGCCCGGACAGCGCGTCCCACCATCCCTCCACGCCCAGCAGCAGTTCGGGGTGGCGGCGACGCAGTTCGCCGACCAGTTGCCGGTAGCCGTCGAACACGTCGTGGCGCGGGTCGTTGAACCAGAAGCCGAGGGTGTCCAGGAACGCTGCGTCGACGCCGAAGTTGTTCACCGTCGCGGAGATCGAGTCCGCAAGGTGTGCGCGGAACTCGGGTTCGCCGGGGTTGAGGAACACCTGATCGCCTTCGCCGACCCGATCGCTGTCCCAGTCCGGTCGGTTCAGCAGTTCCACGTACCGGTTGGTGTCGTTGCGCAGCACCGACTTCTCCCACGGCGGGTACTGGACGACGTTCGCGCCGTGGCCGCCGAACATCGGCATCAGCCGCACGCCCAGCTGCCGCGCGGTGCGGGTGAGCGCGGCGAAACCCTCCGCGCCGCCGAGATCTACCCCGGGTCGGTACTGCGGGTAGACGTAGTAGTAGCGGCCCTCCCAGCCCGGGATGTAGGCCAGCACGCGGTGCGGTTCGATGTGCTGCGCGATGAAGCGCAACGCCTCGGCCATCCGCGGGAACGTGTTGAACACGTATCCCGTCCAGTGCTGGCCGTGCAGCGTTACGACCAGCGCGATGTGGCGCATCCACTCCGGCACGTCCGGTCGCGTTTCCCACGGCTGCAAGTCGTGCGCACCCTCCACAAAGGACATGTGCGCGCTCAGGTCGGCGTCCGCGGTGTGCGCGTCGGTGCCGAGCCGGAGCCGGATCGGCGGGACCTGGTAGGTCGTCGAGCGCGCGCCGGCCAGCGGCAGGTGCACCAGCTCGATGATCGGGCTCGGCGAGTAGGGCGGCTGCTGGACGTGCAAGATCTGCCGCCGCACCAGTGGATCCCGCACGCTGAGCGCGAACCCGGCCTGATCGGTGCCCGCGGCCACCCACGGCGTGGCCCAGTCCGGACCGGGGTATTCGAGCTGGAAGCGTTGGCCGTTGACGCCGTACGCGAAACTCCGCCCGGTGTTCGGTGCCCACCAACCGGCGCGCAGCTGCTCCGAAGGCAGACCGCGCAGCACCAGCTTGACGGCCTTGATCGGCTCCACGTGGCGCGCGGCGATGGACCACTGCAGCACGCCGCCATCGTTGACGACGTCGACCTCGACCAACCCGGCGTCCACGGTCAGCTGCTGGCCGAACCAGGCGTACCGGTTGGCGCTCAGGTGGGTGCGGTCATCGCTGAGCCGGGCGCTGGCGGCGTCCAAGCTGTAGCCGTTGACGATGGTGAACACCTGTAGGGCCCACTCGACGCCGGTCGCGCCGGGGGCGGGGAAGTAGGGGTCGCGCGGATCGAAGCTGAGGTCGGTGTCGTTCAGTCCCACGCGGCACCCTCCTATCGATCCGGTCCGCCGCTGGCAGCGAACCCGACGGCCTTGTCCAGCAACGTGGCGAGCCCATCCGCCTCGTCCGCGGTGAACACGAGCGTTTCCCCAGGTGGCAGCACAACAGCGATCCGATCACCCACCACCAGGACGGACACGTTCTCGGTGGCGGGCGGTCGGCACGGGATGCGCCAACGCAACTGCTCGCACGGGTCTTCGATCGGCCACATGTTCACCTCAGGACAGCTGTCTTCCGCTGCCTGACTGAACCTGGTGCGAAACCCCGCATCAAGTTCGATACACCGATCGGGTGGTTCTGGCAAGCAAACCGGCCCCGACTTCACCCGTATCGATCAACGACGATCGGCGTCGTTTTGCCTGGTAGATGACCGTCAGAATGTCGAAGTGCTATTGCGCCGCGAAATGCTCACGGGCCATGACCGGTGAAATGATCCCATTCCTTGATGTTGAAGAGGAACCGGCGATTTCGCCACCTGTGGTGGCGGATGCTCCGGGGGTCTTGGGGGTGAAGAGGGTGGGCCGGGTTCCCCGACGTGTCCCCGTCTGCCGACCCATCCCTCTAGCCCCGTGTTCCCCAGGGGTGTCGCTTTGCATCCCGCGACGTAACAGGATCCTGCCGAACGGACGGCGAGCGCAGTACCGTCTTTGGTCTAGTGCATTCGCCAGACCGGACGCTGATTCCGGCACCCGGCGCGTACGACCTCAGTAGGACTCCGGGCTCAGCTGGGTGGGCTCGTGGACTCGAATTCGTCGCCCGCCACCTGGTAGAGCTCCGCGAATTGGGCCAGGCGATCCCGGTCCAATTCGACCCCGATGCCCGAATTGTTCGGAATGCGGAGTCTTCCGTTGCGGTGCGGCAGCGGGCCGCCTTCGAGCACGTCATCGGAGAGCAGGGCGCGGTAGGACTGGTTGGCGTGGTCGAAGCCCGGGGTGGCCGCGATCAGGTGCGCCGCGGCGCAGGTGGCCACGCCGAGCTCGCCGAGGCTGTGCTTGACGGTCGGGATGCCTGCCGCCTCGCAGATTCCCGCCGAGCGCTTCATGTTCAGCAGGCCGCCGTCCAGCGCGTTGTCGACCGAGATCGCATCGGCCGCGCCGTAGCGGATCACCTCCAGCTGGCGGGCCCGGCACATCTGGTCGGTGAGCAGCGGAGTGCCGGTATGCGTGCGCAGACGGGCCATCTCCGGGATGTTGCGGGTCGGTACGGGTTGTTCGGCGAACTCGATGTCGTAGGGCGCGAGGGCGCGCAACGCCCGCAAGGCTGCCGCGGGCGACCACGCCTCGTTGGCGTTCACCCGGATCGACCGCCCGGCGCCGATGCCGTCCCGGACGGCGGCGATCCGCTTCACGTCAGTGCCGAGGTCGTCGGCGCCGACCTGCACGTGGAAGCTCTCGGACCCGGCCGCGGCGCCCTGCGCAGCCAGATCGCGCATCCAGTCGGGCGTGCCGGTCGGGATCTGGTGCAGGTATTCGACGTCCTCGCGCAGCGCACCGCCGAAGAGGTTGACCAGCGGTTGGCCGCAGGCCTTGCCGACGATGTCCCAGCAGGCCATGTCGATGGCCGCCAGCGCCGGACTGGTCGCGCCCCAGGCGCCGCCGAGCTTCGCGATGTGCTCGGTGCGGAACGGGTCCTCGCCGATGGCGAAACGCTCGACCGCGCGCAGCTCGGCGAGCACGATGGCCGCCGACGGGTGCGCTGGGGCTTCGCCGATGCCGGTGATGCCCTCGTCGGTGTCAATTTCGATCAGCACGCTGATCAGGCCGCGCCGTCGCGAAACCTGACGTCCCGAAAGCCGCCGCTCCTCGCTGTGGAACGGCACGGCGACGGGTATGTGTCGAATGCCGATGATGTGCAAAATGCCCTCCCCCACGGGCATCGTGAGCAGCGCTCGCGAGTGTTCGATGTGGCTACGGTCACACCAGACGGGCGACTGCGCCAAAGATGTGGGAGCTAATCGGGTTTCCGGCAACGTGGCCGGTCGCGGATACGTACTCTGGCCCGTGGCCGTTCGCGGTAGGCGGCTGCGTGGAACCCGACCAGAACGGACCTCCATGATCGAACTGCTGGACTCGATCCCGCCAGGGGTGATCTACCTGGTGGTCGGGTTGATCATCGGCCTGGAGAGCGTGGGGATCCCGCTGCCCGGCGAGATCATGCTGGTGAGCGCGGGAGTCGCCGCGTCGCAGGGCATCGTCAACCCGGTGACGCTCGGCGTCGTCGCGGCGAGCGGTGCGATCATCGGCGATTCGATCGGTTATGCGATCGGCAAGCGCTACGGCCGGAGTCTGCTGGGGTGGTTGGGGCGCAAGTTGCCCAAGCACTTCGGGCCGAAGCCGGTGCGCCAGGCTGAGTGGATGTTCGACCGCTGGGGCGCCTGGGCGGTGTTCGGCGGGCGCTTCGTCGCGCTGCTCCGCATTCTGGCCGGGCCGCTGGCGGGCATCCTCGGCATGAATTACCGAAAGTTCTTGATCGCCAACGCGGCCGGCGGCATCGCCTGGGCGGGCACGGTGACGACCCTGGCCTACGTGTTCGGCCTGGTGGCCGGCCAGTGGTTCCACCGGTTCTCCTGGATCGCCCTGGTGGTCGCGGTCCTGTTCGGCTGGCTGATCGTGCGCACCGTCCGCCGCCGCGCGGAGAAGGCCGGCGAAGCCGAAGAGCAGGACCAGGCCGACCCCGCCACCGACTCCGACGCCAAAGTCCCCTGATCCCCAGCCCAGCCCGGCCTTGTCTCGCCCGATGGTTGTTCTGGTGGCTGCATCCACAGACTTCTGGAGTTATCCACAAGCTGTGCACAGTTCTCCACAGGGCTGTGGATAAAAGCGAACGGCCTGTTCACCTCGGTAGCTGGGGTGAACAGGCCGTTCGCTCGATATTGGTGAGTGCTTGATCAGCGGTTCGCGCGGTTCACCGCGGATACGACTGCGCGCAGCATCGCGGTGATCGTCGAGGTGTCGACGCCGACGCCCCAGAAGATCCGGTCGCCCACCGCGCACTCCAGGTACGCCGCCGCGCGGGCATCGTCACCGGCTGTCAGCGCGTGCTCGTTGTAGTCCAGAACCCGCACGTCGTGGCCGACGGTGCTCAGCGCGTCGACGAAGGCCGAGACCGGGCCGTTGCCGGTACCGGTGATCTCCTGCTCCTCGCCGTCGACGACCACGGTCGCGGTGATGGTCTCGTTGCCGTTCTCCCCGGCGGCCCGCTGGCGCACCAGCTTCACCGGCGCGGTGGCCTCCAGGTACTCCGCGGAGAACGCCTCCCACATCTCGGCCGGGCCGACCTCGCCGCCCTCGGAGTCGGTGCGGGCCTGCACCACCTTGGAGAACTCGATCTGCAGCTTGCGCGGCAGCTCCAGCTGGTGCTCGGTCTTCATGATGTAGGCGACGCCGCCCTTGCCGGACTGCGAGTTGACCCGGATGACCGCCTCGTAGGAGCGGCCCACGTCCTTCGGGTCGATCGGCAGGTACGGCACCTCCCACGGGTGCTCGTCCACCGACGTCCCGGCCTTGTTCGCCTCGTCGCGCAGCGCGTCCAGACCCTTGTTGATGGCGTCCTGGTGGCTGCCGGAGAAGGCGGTGTAGACCAGCTCGCCGCCCCACGGGTGCCGCTCGGGCACCGGCAGCTGGTTGCAGTGCTCCACGGTGCGCTTGATGAAGTCGATGTCGGAGAAGTCGATCTGCGGGTCGATGCCCTGGCTGAACAGGTTCATGCCCAGCGCCACCAGGTCGACGTTGCCGGTGCGCTCGCCGTTGCCGAACAGGCAGCCCTCGATGCGGTCACCACCGGCCTGGTAGCCCAGCTCGGCGGCGGCGATGCCGGTGCCGCGGTCGTTGTGCGGGTGCAGCGACAGGATCACCGAGTCTCGGCGCTCCAGGTTGCGGTGCATCCACTCGATGGAGTCGGCGTAGACGTTCGGCCCGGCCATCTCGACGGTGGCGGGCAGGTTCAGGATCACCGGCCGCTCCGGGGTGGGCTGCCAGATCTCGGTGACCGCGTTGCACACCTCGGCGGCATAGGACAGCTCGGTGCCGGTGTAGGACTCCGGCGAGTACTGGAAGCGGAAGTCGGTGTCGGAGTACTTGCCGGCCAGCTCCAGGGTCATCTCAGCGGCCGAGGTGGCGATCTTCTTGATGCCCTCGCGCTCTTCCCGGAACACCACGCGGCGCTGCAGGATCGACGTCGAGTTGTAGATGTGCACGATCGCATTCGGCGCGCCCTCCAGCGCCTGGAAGGTGCGCTCGATCAGCTCCGGGCGGCACTGGGTCAGCACCTGGATGCGCACGTCCTCGGGGATCGCGTTGTCCTCGATGATCTCCCGGACGAAGTCGAAGTCGGTCTGGCTGGCCGCCGGGAACCCGACCTCGATCTCCTTGAAGCCCATCTGCACCAGCAGGTCGAACATGCGGCGCTTGCGGGCCGGCGACATCGGGTCGATCAGCGCCTGGTTGCCGTCGCGCAGGTCAACGGCGCACCACAGCGGGGCCTTGGTGATCCGCTTGTCGGGCCAGGTCCGGTCGGGCAGGGATACGTCCTCGACCAGCTCGTGGAAGGGGCGGTAGCGGTGGTAGGGCATCGAGCTGCCCAGCTGCGGGTTCCACGGCTGCTGATCGGCGGGCGCGGGGCGCGACGGCTTGCGCACTCGGTCAGTGAACGAGTGCGGTTCGGGGGAAATGTTGCTCATGCGAGTGCTTCTCCTGCACGGTTACCGGATCTGGACCGACGACCGGCGCGTTCGAACCCCGCGACGAGGGGCCGGTCTAGGAGACCCCGTCGCGGCGTCGAAGCAGGAGAACGCGAGCCACGGCCACAGGCTAAACCCAGATGTGGCTCAATGCGCAACCACCCTTTCCACATGTTGAGAGCACCAGTGCCCGTGAGGTGCGTGAAACCTGGCAGAGTGAGAGCGGACTCACGGGAAGGGAGCGAGTTGATGGCGGCGAAGAAGCGCCAGGGCGGGCTGGCGGTGCTGTTCCACGGGGTGGGCTTCCTGTTCGCCGCGATGCTGGTTCTGCACCTCCTGTTCCGCTTGACCGGGTTCGCCAGCGACGGGCCGCTCGCGGGGTCCGTGGCGCAGGCGGCCGAGCCGCTGGCGCTGTTCTTCCCCGGCCTGCTGTCGGTGGACGCCCCAGCGCTGCAAGTGCTGCTCGACTACGGGTTGGCCGCGTGCTTCTGGGTTCTGGTGGGCGGTTTGCTCGGGCGGGTTTTCGCTTGATCGGCTTCAGGCGTGCCACACTGGATTCGTGGCTGACGACGTGAGCACCGGGGTGCATCGGAGCGGTGTGCGGCGCGCTGATCTGCGGCGCGCGTGGCACCGGGGTCTCGGCGTGTTCATCTCGGTCGTCCGGTGGTTCGGCACGGCGTGCGCCGCGCTGCTGGCGGTGCACGTGGTCCTGACGGTCGGCAACGCCAACCCGGACAACGACATCACCAAGTTCGTGGCGTCCTGGGCGGAACGGCTGGCGCTGGGCTTCCAGGACCTGTTCATGCCGGCGGACCTGAAGCTCGAGGTGATCCTCAACTACGGCGCGGCGGCCATCTTCTGGCTGATCATCACCTCGATGGCGATCAGGATCCTGAGCGCCATCAACGGATCGTCCACATAGGACCCGCCCCTGCGTCGCTGGGCTGTGAGCACCCGGCGTACGGGGAGGGGGATGGTGGACCCTGCACGCCGGGTGCGATGTCGAGGATGGCGTACAAGATCAGCTCGCGGATCAGGAAATCGGCTGATTCAGGGGCCGAGTTGATCGGCCGATCGGCCATGAAAATCCGGCCATCCGGCCGAGTCCGCACAACTGCACCAACTCCTCTCCGATCAACGGGCATTCCTGTCAGCTTCGGTGCCGCTCCGCGTAGTACCGGTGCGCATCGGCGATGACCATCTCGCCGAACGCGAGCACGTCCCGCCAGCGCGCCCCGGGATCCCCGTACAGCGACTGGTCGTTCTCCGCGCGCAGGATGCGCAGGCCCTCCCGCACCACGCGGTGCCACCGCTCGGGGAACATCCGCAGCGCGTGGCGCCCCGCGCCGTCCTTGGACGTGATGTCGCCCGTGGCCAGCGTGTAGTGCAGCCGTGAAACTCCGGTGACCGTCCATGCCGTGGCGTCATCGGTCCGCGAGAACGAGCCGGGCGAGTCGACGAGCCCTGCGGTCCGAGCCAGCAGTTGACCCCAGTACTCGTCGAGGTTGGTGTCCTGCCAAGCGGCCAGCACCTCGTCGTCCGCCCAAACGTCCAGGTCAGCGACGGCCGGACCGCGGCAGACAACGCCGTACCGCGCGAGGGTGTGCCACGTGACCGGACTCAGCCGCTCGCCCGCCGCGCGGAACCGCCCTTCCTCGATGCTCGGCCTGCCGAGGGCGGCGTCCGGCCCGCCGGCCAGGTCCCGCCACGTCAGGTAAGCACCGTCGAAATGCAGCCCAGGATGGCGTTCGCCGAGCTGTGCGTGAACGCGTTCCAGCGCAGCGATCGCCGCAGCGTCCGGTGGCTCTTCGCTCACCGCGACGAAGTCCACGTCGCTCGCGTGCGGCCGGAAGTCCCCGATCGCCACCGACCCTTCCAAGTACAGGCCCGTCACGAGCCCGCCCGCTTCGGCGTCGACCAGTTCCAGGTAGTCGGCAACGACTTCCGCCACGCGCGGATGCAGAGTCATGCACCCAGTCTTCAGTGCTGCCACCGAACGTGATGCCCCGGATCCCGGAAGACTCCCACGAGTTCCAGCGCGCAGCCCGAACTCGCACCGGCGACAAAAGACCCATCGCACTCATAGCCTGCTCCTCTCCAGCGGATGCGTGCTTTCGAGGATGTCGGGAAAACCAACAGCGCAAATCGGCCAAGAGGCCAGCGCGGATCATCTTGCAGGACAACAGATTTCGGCCACTCGACCTAACTCGACCGAGTTGCATCAACCTTGCCGAAATCCCGTGTCGTCAGGAGACTTCGTGGAGGGTGGTGTGGAGTTGTTCGGCGGCTTCCCAGACGTCGACGTAGCGGAGCCAGGCCGGGGCGAAGCTCAGGCGGAGGAGGTCCGGTTCCGCGTGCTCCACGACGACGTCGCGGTCGAACAGCGCGTCCGCGATGTGCTCGGCGTGCTCGTGGCGGAGAACCAGCTGGGAGCCGGTGGGCGCGGCGGATCGGACGATTTCGATCTTCGTGTCCGCGCAGAAGTCGTCCAGGCGGTCCAGGAACAGCTGGACCAGGCCGGCCGTCTTGGCGGCCAGCGCTTCCACCGGGATGCCGGTCAGGATCGACAGTCCGGTGCGGAGTTCGGACACCGACAGCGTCGACGCCGCGCCGGTGAAGCCGTCCGCCAGCGGGTGCAGCACGCCGGCGCGGGTGCACACCGGGAAGCCGTCGTTGTGGCGGTCGGCGACGAAGGAGTAAGCCGGTGCTCCGGCGCCGCCGCCCAGGTAGCGGTGGCCGCAGCCGATGGCGAAATCTGCGCGCCAGCCGCGCAGATCCACGTTCAGCGCACCGGTCGAGTAGCTCAGGTCCCACAGCGCCAGCGCGCCGTGGCGATGGATTTCGGAGGTGATAGCAGCGGAATCGCGCACTGCGCCGGTCCGCAGGTCGGTGTGCGACAGCACCACTACGGCCACTTCGTCGTCCGGGAGGGCGGCGAGTTCGGAGATGTCGTCGAAGAGGTGCAGGCGGCCGCCGATGTAGTCGGCGGCGGACTGGGCGAGGAATCGGTCTGCGGCGAAGCAGTCCCGCCCCATGGCGAGAATCGACCGGCCCGGGCGCAGCCGCGCGGCCGCGAGCAGGGCTTTGAACAGGTTGATCGACGTCGATTCGCCGACCGTGATCTCCTTCGGCGCGGCGCCGATCAGCGGGGCGAGCGCGATCGCGGCGAGCCGGGCTTCGCGGCGCCAGTCGGATTCACCGCGCGGGCGACCGGTGTGCGGTCCGCGTCGGTGCATGACGAAGCGGCGCAGCCGGTCGGTGGTGGTGCGCGCCGGTCCGCCACAGTCGCCGTCGAGGCGGATCAGGCCGGGCGGGAGGTCGTAGCGGACGCGCAGATCGGCGAGCACATCGGCATGGTCGAGCGCTTCGGCTGTTGATCTGGTGCTGGTCCACACGCGTGAATTATTACCGCATTTCCGCACGTAATGTAACGACGGAGGCGGCTGAATCCCGAATTTCGAGTGAATTCACACTTCGCGATCGGATGATCAACGCGGCGCTGCGGTGGTCTTGCCGATGACGAGGTTCACCGGAACCGAGCGATGCCGCGGTTCCGGTGAGCGTCCGTCGACCGCGCTGAGCAGCATGCCGACCGCCGACGAACCGGCCTCTTCGGAGGGCACGTGCAGCGCGGTCGCTTCCGGGACGGCCAGGCCGAGACCAGCGATGTTGTCCGCACAACACATGCTCAACGACTCCGGCACCTGGACACCCAGCTGCGCCAAGCGGTACAGCAAACCGAGGAACAGCGCGCTGTTGTACGCCACCGCCGCGGTGCATTCGGCCTTCAGCAATTCGTCGACGATGTCGCTGCCGGCTTCGAAAGTCGGTGGCAGCGGCCCGAAAGAGACGACCTCGTGCCCGAACCCACGCTGCAATCCCTCCAGACGCCGCGGGTCGGCCCACGATCCTCGCGGTCCGCCGAGGTAGGCGATCCGCCGGTGGCCGAGCTCGGTCAGGTGCGCGCCCAGTTCGCCGAGTCCACCAGGGGTGTCGAGGAGCACCGACGGCACGCCGCGCACCCGCCGGTCGACGAGCACCAGCGGCACGTCCAGCGAGGTGAAAAGCGAACTCGCGCCGCGCGGGGCGATCGCCAGGAAGCCGTCCACCCGGTCGCGCATCCGGTCGATCAGCAGCCGTTCGCGCTCCGGCGATTCGTCGGTGACCACGACCAGCAGGTCATTGCCGGCTTCTTCGGCGGCGCGCTGCGCGCCCGCGATGATCGGCGCGTAGAAGGGGTTCGTCAGGTCCGGCACCAGCAGCGCCAGCAGTCGGCTGCGGCCGGTCGCGAGGGCTTGCGCCGACGGGTGGTAGCGGAAGCCGAGTTCGATCGCGGCGTCGCGGACCCGCTGCCGGGTGCGCTCGGCGACCATCTCCGGCCGCACCAGCGCACGCGACGCGGTCGCCGAGGTCCACGGTCCGGGAGCTGCGCTCGAACTGCTGGAAACGCTGGCGGAGGACAAGCGCATGGCCCGCCGCCACCGCCTCCTGGCCACGCGCGCGCCTGCTCGAAAAGCTCGGTCGGCAAGCGGAAGCCGCTGAGGCGTGCCGCGACGCGGCTCAGCGTACGACCAGTGCACCCGAACGGCGATACTCCGCTGACCAGGCACAACGTTTTGGGGCGGGTGCCGCGGATCACCCAATGCGCGAATGATAAGTTGATCGGTTTCCTTCCAGGCGGAGCCGATGATCCGTTAGCTTCCGGACATGAGAGAGGGAAGCGCGGGCCGAGTGCTCGTTGTAGGAATGGGAGTGAGCGGTACCGCTACTGCTGCGCGATTACGCGCGGCCGGTTGGACGCCGGTGATCGTCGAACGGGCGGCGGAGCGGCGATCAGGCGGCTACTTCATCGTGTTGTTCGGCGCTGGTCACGAGGCTGCCAAGAGGTTGGGGATCCTCGAGCACATGCACGACCGCGCCGGGTCGAAGGACAACCTGGACATCGATCGGCGCGGCGGCGCGAGCACGAGCGCGTCGTTCTCGGATCTGCTGGGCGATCCCTGGCTGATGCTGCGCGGCGACGTCGAGCAGGCGGCTCACGCGGCGTTGCCGGACGACGTCGAGGTGCGGTTCTCGACGGTGCCGACGGCGATCGAGCAGGACGCCGACGGGGTCGACGTGACGCTGCTCGACACGGTGTCCGGCACTGAGGTGACGGAACGATTCGACCTGGTCGTCGGCGCGGACGGCTTGCGGTCGACGGTCCGGTCGCTGGTCTTCGGGCCGCACGAGGACTACCTGCAGCGGCTCGGATACATGATCGCTGCGTTCGAATGCCAGGACAGACCACCGGGTCTCGCGGAGGGCCAGAGCGCCACCATGCTCGAACCCGACCGGTCCATGTGGATCTTCGGTTTCTCCGACAACAAGCCGACGACGCTGCTGACGTACCGGACCGACGACGTCGACGCGGAGTTCGCCCGACCGCCGGCCGACAGCCTTCGAGCCGCCTTCGGGCCGGAACCGCTGGGCGAGTCCCTGACCAGCGCTATCACCGAGTTCGAGGCCAGCGATCAGGCGGTGTTCGACTCGGTGGAGCAGGTCCGCATGGGCTCCTGGCACCGTGGTCGGGTCGTCCTCGTCGGCGATTCCGCTTGGTGCGTCACGCTTTACACCGGCATGGGCGCGTCATCGGGCCTGATGGGCGCGGATCTGCTGGGCACTGCGCTGGAACGGCACGGCGACGTCGAAACCGCCTTGGGGGAGTGGGAGCGCTCGCTACGCCCCTACATCGAATTCTACCTGGACAAGGCTGCTGAGCAGCGCAAATTGTTCGTCGCGGACAGCCGGCTGGAGATCCGGATCCGCAAGCTGACCTCGCTGCTGGCGAAGGTCCCGTTCTGCAAACCCCTGGCAGTGCGGATGCTGCGGATCGACTCGATCCTGGAGAACAAGGGCGCCGACATCGTCGGCAAGATGCTGGCCAGCGTCTCGAAGTCCGACCGCGGCGAGCGCAACACGGTCACCGAGTCCACCTGATCCGGCCCCGTCGCTGCTGCCTCCGCCCCGTGAGTCTTTTGGGTCGTCATAGCAGCCCAAGAGACTCACGGGGCCGGAACCGCAGGTCAGCGCGCGAAGCGCCCAGCCTTGACGGCGGAGACGAAGTCGGCCCACTGAATCGGTGTCGTGACGAAGTACCCGCCGTCCCGATCCTTCGTGTCCCGAACAGCGGCGCCGCCCGATAACGCCCCCACCTCAACGCAGTTGCCGTTCGGTTGGCTGTGGCTGGACTTCTGCCAGCTGGCCACGCGGCCGACCTCGACGCAGGAGTCCCCGTTCTGGCTGTGGCTGGACTTTCGCCAGTTCGTCACGACGGTCATAGCCCTGCCTCCACTTTCTTGCGAACGTTGGCAATATGGGTTCTGGACGCGGTCGGGTCGAGGGCTTGGCCCAGCAGGGTTTCCGCCGCAGTCCGGTACTCGTCGAGATCTGCCTTGTCATGCAAGAAGATTCCCGAAGCCCGTGTCTCGATGTAGACGACAGATGGGCCTTGATCCGAGTCGATCAGTTGGTATGGGCCTTCCAGCCCTGGATGCCAGCTCCGTTCAAACGGAACGACGTGCAGATTCACGTTCTTCAGCTTGTATACGTCCAGCAGGTGTCCGAGTTGTTCGACCATGACATCCGCGGAACCGATCATCTGGTGGAGAGCAGCCTCGCCGATTACGTATGTGATCTGCGGGGCATCGGGTTTGGTGACGACTTCCCGGCGGCCGATGCGTACCGCGATCCGGGTCTCCACTTCGTCTTCTGGCACCCCGCCCGCAGTCATGATTGCGCGCGTGTAGCTCGTTGTTTGCAGAAGTCCTGGCACCAGTAGCGGAGACATGTGAAAGATCGATGTGGCAGTTCGTTCGCACTCCAGGAGCGCGGCGAGGTGTTGACGGTTCTCCGGCAGCGTGATCGCCAGCCATCGTGAGTTGGCGGCTGGCGTGGTCATGTCGAGAACTTCGTCGTAGCGGGCGCCGCTGACTTCGAGTTGGTCCAGGATCCGTGCCACATCAGCCCGTTTGGGCATGCGCTCGCCGGTTTCCCACCTGGACAACGTCCCTGGGGCGCAGCCGATCTGGCTGGCCAACTGGCGTAGGCCCAGGCCTCGTTCCTCGCGCTCGGTTCGTAGCGCTGCGCCCAGTGCGCGTGCCTTGGGGCTGCGGTCGTTGCCTGCCATGGGCAAAGCGTATGTCAGCAAACCAATCGCAACATCACTCGTCAGGGGACTTGGCACGTCCCGGTGTTTCCATGTTTCCTAAATCTCGAAACGAAGAGACGGTTGTTCGAGGAGGTCGCTGGATGCATCCGTTCCACTGGGTTCCTGCGGAAGGTGAGCGGCACGCGAGTCTGGATTCCCGGCCGGGCGGCGGGTATCCGACCGGGATGGAGGTGTCGACGCTGTGCCGGAAGCGGCTGTCGGCGGACAACTCCGAGGTCGGATGGCTGTGGTCCACCTGCCACGACTGCAACGTCGAAGCTCACCGGATGGCCGCGCCGTGAGCGCCGATACCGCCGCGATGGCGGTGCTGCTGCGGCGGACGCAGTGGTTGCTGGACGACTTAGCCCACAACATCGGCGGCGGCCTACTCGACGCCGGTGAACTCACCGACGCCGCCGCTGCGCTAGACGAACTCTCCTTGCTGCTGAAGGAAAAAGCCCCCACGGTCCTGGAAGGAACAGTCGAATGCTCACAGCCCTCCCTTATCTCGCTGCCGTCCCCACGGCGGTCCTGATCGCGATCGTCGCGACCTGGTGCTCGTACCGCCCACAACACGCAGGAAGCGGCGAAGGCGCACTCACCGTCTGGCAACTAGTCGCAGAAGTCGAAGCGGAGCAACGACAACGCGAGCAAACCGGCCGCCACCGCCTCCGCGAACCAGACCCTCCAGCCCCGGAGCCACCTGCGGACCCCGGTCCATCGCTGGAGGTGCAACGCCGAATTCTCCAAGCCCTCCAACGCCTCTGACCCTCGGGCCAACGCCGGAAACCCCCGACCCGGTACCCGGCCCGAGCAGGCCGGTCGGTGCGCCTCCCTCCCTACGCGCCGACCGGCCACCCTGTCCAGATGTCGTGAGCGGCGATGGCCGTAAGAACCACCATCGCCACTCACGACTCATCGGCTTCGGCAGGTCAAGCTCGGGTGTAGTGCAGACCGATTGCTCCGTCAGGCAGAGCGGTGGTTTGGGCCAGGGTCCAGGCCGATGCGGGAATGCCTTCCTTGAACAGGCGCAGGCCGCCGCCCAGCAGCGCAGGGACCATGACGAAGCGCAGGTCGTCGATCAGGTCGGCGTGCAGCAGGGCCTGGATGATGCTCGCGCTGTTGATCACGAGGATGTCCCTGCCGGGGGTGTCCCGGAGGGCTTTGACCTCTGCCTCCAGGTCGCGAGCAATGCGGGAGTTGGCCCAGTCGGCGGTGTCCAGGGTGCGGGAGACCACCACCTTCTCCACGGTGTCCAGGAACATTCCGAGGTCCCGATTGCGGGGGTCGGTGGCCGGGTCACGGGTGATGCCGGGCCAAACGGAGTAGAACCCCTCGTAATTCGTGCGGCCCATCAGCACCGTGCTCGCACCGCGCCAGATGCCTTCGAAGTGGGCGGCAGAGGCCTCGTGCTTCACGTGCTCGTACAGCCAGGCGTCGTGAGCAGGACCCTCGGGGCCACTGGTGTAGCCATCCATGGACATGGTGACCCAGGAAACAACGCGTCGACTCGTCTCCGGCATGGTCGATCCTCTCGCTATCGGCTTCCCCGGTGCAGACCTGCCAACGGGCCGGAACTCATCGCTGCCGGGTAGTGATGCAAAAGCGGTTCGCTAGAACCACCATCGCCACTCGCGACTGCTAGAACGCCAAATTCTCCAAGCCCTCCAACGCCTCTGACCCTCGGGCCACCGCCGGAAACCCTCCCGACCCGGCCCTGGTCCGAGCAGGCCGGTCGGTGCGTCTCCCTCCCTGCGCACCGACCGGCCACCCCCGTCAGTTCAGGACGACTTCTGGTTGTCGAGCGCCTCGCGCAGGAGGTCGGCGTGCCCGGCGTGCTGGGCGGTTTCGGGATGACGTGCAGCAACACCTGGCGCACGCTCCATGTTGCACCCGGCTCGCACACCTGGCCCGCCGCTATGCCGCAACCAGCGCCGAGTCGGCCCGCAGTGGGTGATCCCAATTTTAGGGAAATTTGGGATCACCACCCGCACGGCGGAACGCGCACTGGTGTCCGCACCTGCGGCGATCCCGTCGGGTGGGGCTCGTTCTAAAAGGAGGGTTGGAGTGTGAGCTCGGTGCGGCGGACGCATTCGCGGCAGGCGAGGGCCGACAACGCCAGCACCACGTGCGAGCCGACTGCGACCACGCAGGAGAGCGCGATCAACGGCCACGTGATGTGCAGCGGGGCTGTGATGGCCAGCGCCACTGCGGCGAACGGCATCGCCACGCTGGCCGTGCCGCTCGCCCAGCTCACGAGCGTCGGCAGGCCCTGCGGCACGGGGACCCAGCGGGTCAGGATCCCGGTGGTGGCGAGGGCGCCCACTGCGAGAGCTGCCGCTGTTGCCGCGACGGCGGCCATGAGCTGCACCGTTGCCGGAAGTTGCCAGCCCTCGGTGGTCCAGGTCAGGTGTCCGCAGGTGATCAGGAATCCGACGACGATGATCAGGTTGGTCGAGGTCTGGCGGGTCTGGGCGATCGTCAGCTCCTGTTGGCAGCTCGGCGCGAGCTCGTCCACGGTGCCGAACTCGCGCAGCGCCCGCTCGACGGCCTGCTCGTGCGGCACGCCGTAGCTGCTGTGCGCGGCGATGGTGTCCGCGAGGCCGTCGCGGATCTCGTCGACCAGCCGGGACTTGACCCGCGCCGGGCCGCGCAGCGTCGTCGTCAGCTCCGCCACGTACTGCTCGATGCGATCGTTCATGTCGCACGTCTGAGGTTGAGCACCGAGCCGATCGCAGCGGTGAACCCGTCCCACGCGCTCCGCTCGGCGCCGAGGCCGCGACGCCCGGAGTCGGTGAGCTCGTAGCAGCGCCGCCGCCGCTCGCCGATGGACTGCCAGCTGCTGCGCAGCATCCCGAGTCGCTCCAGCCGGTTCAGCGCCGGGTAGACCGTGCCCGTGCGCAGCCCCAGCGCGCCGCCGCTGCGGCGTTGAACCGCGGTGATGATCGCGTAGCCGTGCAGCGGGCCGGATTCGAGCGCCGCGAGCAGTAGCCCGTCCAGGTGTCCTCGCACCGCATCAGCCCTCATGGCCCGACACCCTACCGAGTGACTGACAACTGAGCAGGTCACCGGGCTGGCAGCCGAGCTCCCGGCAGATCGCGGTGAGCGTGCTGAAGCGGATCGCCTTGGCCCGGTCGTTCTTCAAGATCGAGAGGTTCGCGACCGTCACGTTCACGCGCGCGGCGAGCTCGGCGAGCGTCATGCCGCGCTCTTCGAGCAGGCGATCCAGGTGGCACTCGATCTGGTGCTCCTGCTCGGGCGGCATCAGACGAGTCCTTCGGTGTCGGCGCGCAGGCTCGTCCCGTTGCGGAACGCTGCGGCAGCGGCCGCGATGAGTAGGCCCAAGAACACCGGACCCGACTGGAAGCTGGTGCCGATCTGGACGGCGTCCGCGGACGGAGTCCCGCTGACCAGCAGATCCGTGGTGATCATGTCCGTCAGCGGGACGAGGAGGCCTTGCAGCACGACGGCCATCGCGATGACCATCAGGCGAGTCGCGTTGGCCGCGGCGAAGGGTTCGCCGGCGCGGAAGGTCCGGGCGATCCGGAGCAGGATCGCGAGGATCGCCAGGAGCAGCAGGCTGTCGACGAGGTCGGGCAGGGCCAGCAACAGCCGGTCGGCGAAGCCGGGGACGGCGAAGACGAGCTCGGCGTGGTTGGTGCCGCGCAGCGTGACGGCGCCCGGCGGGGCGGGCAGGTGCGCGGGCTCGGTGAGCTGCACTTCGCGGATGTTGGTCGCCGGCAGCAGGCCGGTCACGCCGAGGAGCGGGAAGAGCACGCCGAACAGGCCGGCCAGCAGCATCCCGAGCACGATGACTCCTTCTAAAACGCGGCTGTCGATCCGCGACCACCAAGACGCCTTCATCGTGGAACCCCCGTCCATATCGTTTCTCGATATTATCGAAAAACGATATGGACGGGTCAATGAGGGAGCCAGTGCTGGGCGGGGTCGTAGTTGAGCCAGTCGCGTTCGGCGGCGATGTCGGTGCAGGCGCGGCGGAGAGCGCCGAGCAGGCGATCCCGATTGCCGCGCCGCCCCACCAGCGACCAGGCGTAGAGCGGAGTCGGGCGGACTAGGCGGATCCGGCGCACGCTCTCCGGTGTTGCCACGCCGTTGGGCAGGATCGCGACGTGATCCGGTTCTGCGCGGACGCGGTCGAGGAAGTGGTCCAGGCCCAGGTTGACGCCGGCGGGTTCGGCGGTGAGCGCGAACTCGGCGGCGAAGCGGTCGAGGAAGTCCAGGCGGTCGAGCGCGGCCGGGCACCAGAGCGTGCTTTCGCGCAGGTCAGCGGGGCGGAGTTCCGTTCTGTCCGCCAGGGGATGTCTTGAGCTGACGATCGCGTCGACCGGTTCCAAGCGCACCACCTGGTGCTCGAAGTCCTTGCCGAGCTGGTGTGCCCGGCCGAATCCCGCGTCGATCTCGCCGAGCGTCAGCGCTTTTGTCGCGGCCGTGAGATCTCGGCTTCGTCCGAGTTCGACGCGCAGCCCAGCGCTCTCGATGACGAGCCCGATCGTTCGCGTCGGTGCGTACAGGTGGCCCCACACGTCGAGGCGCAGCGACCGTTCTTCGCGTCGGGCCTCCGCGACGGCGAAGTCGGCGGCAGCGAGGGTTTGCTGCGCCGGTTCCAGGAATCGCAGGCCTGCCTCGGTCAGCCCCACGGCGCTGCGGCCGCGGTCGAAAAGTCTGGTGCCCAATTGGTTCTCCAGTCGGGAGATCCGCTTGGACAGCGCCTGCTGGCTGATGAACAGCTGCTCCGCGGCGCGCCCGAAGTGCAGTCGGCGGGCCGCGGCGACGAACGCCCGCACCTGAGCGAGATCGAGATCCACCGTGTTCACCTCGAACGACAACCGTTGGTTGTGCCAGCGTACGGATCGCTGTTGGACCACTGCGGGGTTTTCGATGTCTGCTGGTTCAGAACCGAATGCCAGCAAGGGGAGTCATGAACACCTTCTTCGACCAGCCCGATCTCCTCCCCGGATTCGCGGACCTCAACCGCTCGCGGGCCATCGCAGCGGGCATCGATCCGTTCCAGTACGACGCGGTGACCGGTGGGCTGACGTCGATCCGGGATTGGCCCGGCGCCTTCGTCGGCACTGGTCAGGAACACCTCGCGCGTGCCGAGCGGTCGCAGGCCGTCGATGCGTATCGCGATGCTGCGTTGTGGTTCCACTTCGCGACCGTGCTCCCGAACCCCGATCTCGACGAGCACGCCGCCGCTGCTTCGGCGTCCGCTGAGGCTTTGCGTTGCGCCGAGCCGGAAGCCGAGCACATCGTCGCGCCCGAGTTCGCCGGAATCCTCCGACGTCCGGCGACCCGTGCTCCCGTCGTCGTGCTGATCCCGGGCATGAACTCCGGGAAGGTCGAGTTCATGACGATCGCGGACAACCTGCTCAGTCGAGGCGTCGCGGTCCTGGCGATCGACGGGCCGGGGCAAGGCGAGCTGGCCACGACCAGCTTTTGGGAACCCGCGTACCAGAAGGTCATCCAGCGTGCGCTCGACGCCATCGCTGATCGGTCAGATGTGGACGGACAGCGAGTCGCGGCCATGGCGCTGAGCATGGGTGGCTACCTGGGAGCGCTCGCGGCGGCGCACGAACCGCGCATCCGCGCGCTGGTCAGCGTCAGCGGCCCGTCGGCGCTGGACTGGGATCAGCTGGCGCCGTACGTGGTGGACACCTTCACGCTCCGCACGGGCAGTCCTGCTGCCGCGCGGGACTTCGCTGATCGGATCAACGCCGCCGAGATCGCTCCGCGCATCGACCAGCCGATGCGGGTCATCGACGGTGGCCTCGACGTGATCCCGGGCGTCACAAACGCCGAACCACTGGCTCAGGCGCCGAACGCGGAGTACGTCCTCATCCCGGAGGGCAACCACCTGCTGGAGAACGTGCGCTGGAAGTGGCTCCCGGACGCGGCCGACTGGCTCGTCGACCGCGTGATCAGAACCGGGGGTGGCCCCAGACGTCGGTGAAGACCAGCTCCGACAGGGGCTTGCGGACGCGCTGGCGCAGCTCCTTCTCCTGCAGCCGTTCGGGCATCCCTTCCATCGTTCCGAGCGCGCCGACCGCGACGGCGACGATCGGCTCGAACTCGGCCGGGATGCCGAACTCGGCGCGCGCCACGTCCCGGTCGAACCCGGCCATCTGGTGCCCGTAGAGCCCCTCGGCAACCGCCTGGAGCACGAGGTTCTCCGTGGCCAGGGCAAGCCCGTATTCGCCGTAGGGCATCGGCTCGCCGTCCTCGTCGACCACCCGGGCCACGCCGATCGCCAACGCGGCGGCGTTGCTGGTCCAGCCCTTGTTCCCGCGCGACAGCGTGCCGTGGATCCGGTCGAAGGTCGGCTCGCCGCGACGCGCTGCGATGTAGCGCGCGGGCTGGGTGTTGCCCCATGACGGAGCCCACCGAGCAGCCTCGAACAGTGCGGTGAACTGGTCATCGGTCAACGCCGTCGCCGGATCCAGCGCGCGCGGGCTCCAACGCTCGCCCAGCAGCGGATGGACCGGCACGGAAGTCTCCGCGGGCTTGCTCGCCGGAACCTCCACCGCGTACTCCTCAGCGGTCACGGCCACCTCCCAAGTTGATGCCCGCGAGTCTGTCGACCCGGGCCACCGCTGTCCACCTGGGTCAGGACCTGTTTTTGAACTCGTTTTGCGTGGCGGTGCGGGTAGCGGAACCTCAGCGCCCGCCTGGACTGCGGGTGCCCAGACTTATGTATGGCCAATACGCGGCGTCAGGGCCGTCCTCGTCAGACGAACGCTGAGAACCCGCGGCGGTGCCAGCGCCGAGGGTGGGCTATGCGCCTACGGCGCATCAAAAGCAAAGGATCAAAAACAGGCACTTAGATGGCGTACTGCCAGGCCGTGAGGGAGTAGGCGCCGAACCAGGAGCCGAAGAAGACGATCAGGATCGCGGTCGTCACCGCCGTGCTCGTCCGGCGCCTCGACAGCCCGATCGCGACCGGGATGAGCAGCGGGAACGCCGGCAGCATCAGGCGGACCTTGGAGTACATCAAGCCGTCCGAACCCAGGTCCAGCACCAGCACCGCGGCGGCGAACAGCAGCAACGGCCACGGCATCCGGCTGCGCAGGAGGAGCACCAGCAGCACCACGGCGGTCAGCACGATCCACGTCGTGAAGGTCTCGAAGACCGACTTGTTCGTGGTCAGCGACTCGAGGACGAACTTCGCGGTGACGATCCCGCCGTCGAAGTGCGACGACCAGCCGCGCTGCTGGAGCGCGAAGTACCCGGTCGCGCTGCCGGTCTGCACACCGACCCAGCCGATGTAGAGCAGCATCCCGCTCGGTGCGAGCAGCATCGCCAGCCACGGCCGCCAGGTGTCCTTGCGCTGCACGATCGCGACCAGCGCGGCGAGCCCGATCACACCGATCAGCGCCGCGGCGGTCGGCCGAACCAGGCCGGAGGCGGCGCAGCACAGCCCCGCTAAAAGCCAGTTCCGCTCGATGACCCCGATCAGCGCCCAGATCGCCAAGGCGCAGAACAGGGCCTCCGAGTAGGCCATCGACAGCACCACTGACATCGGCGCCGCCGCGAACAGCACGACCAGCAGCAGCCCGACCCCGTCGGATCCGCCGAGCCGGCGTCCCAGCCGGGCTAGCCCGTAGGCCGCGGCGACCCCGCAGGCGAGGCTCGCGATGATCGCGCCGCCGGTCGCGGTGACCCCCGGGATCAGCGAGAACGTCATGATCAGCAGCGGGTAGCCGGGGAAGAACGCCAGCGGCGTCTCGGGATAGCGGTGGCCGAACCCGTCCACCATGCTCGGGTCGACGCCGCCGTACCCGTGCTGGGCGATCTCGAGGTACCACTGCCCGTCCCACGCGCGCAGGTTGTCGAGGAGCGCCTCATCGTTGGCCGCGGACAGCCAGGCGAGCACCAGCAGGCCGATCAGCCGAATTGCGAGGTAAACCACAGCTGGCGCAGCAGCGATGATCAGCCGGCGCTGCTTGGGTGAGCTGTCCAACAGCCGTTCCAGGGACGTGAATCCGGATTGTTTCCGCTGGGTAGCGGTGCTGTTTCCGAGATCGCCCCGGGGTGGCTCGATCGCACCTGGAGTGGTGGACAACCCAGTCCTCCGCGCTTGTCGACAATCGAGGTTCACAGCGTAGTGGCGAAGGTTGGGGCTGGGGTCGGGCGGTATCGGTTCGGTAGGCTATTCCGGCAGCGGAGCGACCTGCTAGGAGGCCGTTTCGGCCGGTCCGGCCGACGCTGCCCGACTGCTGTAGGTCGCTGGGGCATTTCGGCGCGCCCTCGTGGTGCGTTGGCGCTCTTCGCCGCCGGTGTCAGTACGGGGACAACCCGTGCCCGGGACGACCGCAGTGGTCGAGGAGGTTTATTTCACGTGGCGCTCGTCGTCCAGAAGTACGGCGGTTCCTCGCTCGAGAGTGCCGATCGCATCAAACGGGTGGCCGAACGGATCGTCGAGACCCGCAAAGCGGGCAACGACGTCGTGGTGGTCTGCTCGGCGATGGGTGATACCACGGACGAGCTGCTCGACCTCGCCAAACAGGTCAACCCGTCAGGTCCACCTGAGCGCGAACTCGACATGTTGCTGACCGCCGGGGAGCGGATCTCCAACGCGCTGGTCGCGATGGCCGTCGAGTCGCTCGGTGCCGAAGCCCGCTCGTTCTCCGGGTCGCAGGCCGGGGTGATCACCACCTCGGCGCACCAGAACGCCCGGATCATCGACGTCACGCCGGGTCGCGTGCAGGAAGCGCTGGACCAGGGCCAGGTCGTCCTGGTCGCCGGTTTCCAGGGCGTGGCCCAGGACACCAAGGACATCACCACGCTCGGCCGGGGCGGCTCGGACACCACCGCGGTCGCGGTGGCGGCAGCCATGAACGCCGACGTGTGCGAGATCTACACCGATGTCGACGGCGTCTACACCGCCGACCCGCGCATCGTGCCCGACGCCAAGCGCCTCGAGCACATCACCTACGAGGAGATGCTGGAGATGGCGGCCACCGGCGCGAAGGTCCTGCACCTCCGCGCGGTCGAGTACGCCCGTCGCTACGGCGTGCCGCTGCACGTCCGCTCGTCCTACTCACCCAAGCCCGGTACGACCGTGTCCGGCTCAGTGGAGGATCTTTCCGTGGAACAAGCCATGATCACCGGCGTCTCGCACGACCGGTCGGAGGCGAAGGTCACCGTGCGCGGTGTGCCGGACAACCCCGGCGTCGCGGGGCGGATCTTCCGCGTGGTCGCCGACGCCGAGATCGACATCGACATGGTGCTGCAGAACGTCTCCAGCACCGACTCGGGTCTCACCGACATCACCTTCACCGTGGCGCGCAGCAACGGTGCGGTGGCGGTCGCCGAGCTGGAGAAGATCAAGGACGAGGTCGGCTTCGACAAGGTCGTCTACGACGACGAGGTGGGCAAGGTCTCGCTGGTCGGCGCCGGGATGCGCTCGCACCCGGGCGTCACCGCGACCTTCTGCGAGGCGCTGTCCAACGCCGGGGTGAACATCGACATCATCAACACCTCGGAGATCCGCATCTCGGTGCTGATCCAGGACACCCAGCTCGATGACGCCGTGCGTGCGCTGCACAACGCGTTCGAGCTCGGTGGCGACGAAGAAGCTGTGGTTTACGCGGGGAGTGGTCGCTGATGGCACCGACGCTGGCAATCGTGGGTGCCACCGGAGCGGTGGGCACCGTGATGATCGGCATCATCAACAACCGGGAATCGGTGCCGTGGGGCGAGATCCGGTTGATCGCCTCCGCTCGGTCGGCGGGCAAGAAGATCACCGTGCGCGGCGAGGAGCACACCGTCGTGGAGCTCGCGCCGGAGGCGTTCGACGGCGTGGACATCGCGCTGTTCGACGTGCCGGACGAGGTCTCCGCGCAGTGGGCCCCAGTGGCCGCTGAGCGCGGCGCGATCGCGGTGGACAACTCCGGTGCGTTCCGGATGGACCCCGACGTGCCGCTGGTGGTGCCCGAGGTCAACGCCGACAAGGCTGCGGACCGTCCGAAGGGCATCATCGCCAACCCGAACTGCACCACGCTGTCGATGATGGCGGCGCTGGGCGCGCTGCACCGCGAGTTCGGCCTGCGCGAGCTGGTTGTCTCCTCCTACCAGGCCGCTTCCGGTGCTGGTCAGGAAGGCATCGACCGGCTGCAGGCGGAGATCGCCGCGGTGGCCGGCAAGGGTGTCGGATCGCGCGCTGGTGACGTCGCCGAGGCGCTGGCCGCGGCCGGGCTGCCGGCGGAGACGCCGTTCAAGGCGCCGCTGGCGCTGAACGTGGTGCCGTGGGCGGGTTCGCGCAAGGACGACGGCTGGACCTCGGAGGAGCTGAAGGTCCGCAACGAGTCCCGCAAGATCCTGGGCATCCCGGAGCTGAAGGTCTCCGCGACCTGCGTCCGCGTGCCGGTTGTGACCACGCACTCGCTGGCGGTGCACGCCACCTTCGAGCGGGAGGTGACCCTCGAGCAGGCGCGCCGGGTGTTCGAGGCACAGCCGACGATCGTCCTTCAGGACGACCACGACAACGGCGTCTTCCCGACTCCGGCCGAGGTCGTCGGCGAGGACCCGACCTACGTGGGTCGCGTCCGCCAGGCGCTGGACTTCCCGAACACGCTGGACTTCTTCGTCTGCGGTGACAACCTCCGCAAGGGCGCGGCGCTCAACACCTACGAGATCGCCGAAACCCTCGCGAAGTAAGCGTTGGGGCTCGACAGGGCGCCTTCCTCCTGGCTGCGGGAGGGAGGCGCCTTTTCGTTGCGCCACAACGGATTCAAGATTCATTCGAACGTGTGTTCAAGTCCAATTCTCCTTGAAGTCGGCGCGCACCTCTCGCCACAGTGGACCCATGAACACCGTCTCGTGGCCCGATCACCTGCTGACCTTGGACGAATTCGTGGCGCTCCCGGAGGACAACTCACGCCACTACGAACTACAGGAAGGAGTGCTGACCGGCGCGCCCCGGCCTGACGGGTGGCACCAGCGCGTCGCGTGCTCGTTGGCCAGTGCGCTGGATGACGCACTGCCTTGCGGGTGGGAGCCGATATTCAGCGTCGAAGTCGTCGTCGAGGAACGGTGGCCTCCTACGGTTCGAGTCCCGGACGTGGCCATCGTGCCGACGAGGCTGATCGACGAGGACGGTCGGTTGCTGTTCGCTTCGGATCTTCTCGGCGTGGTCGAGGTGACCGCGCCGGGATCCAGAACGCTCGACACCGTGACGAAGCGAAGCGAGTACGCCGCAGCGGGAATTCCCTTTTACTGGAATGTCGATCTGGGGCCGCCGGTGACGCTCACCGACTACCGGCTGGGGGGTGACGTTTACCGCATCGGCTGGCGGGGCGGCGGTCGGTTCGTGTCGGCCGAGTCCGTGCGGGTATGCCTTGACCTGGACTTGCTCGGTTATCGGCGGCGAAGCTCCGTGCCCTGAGCGCATTGGCTGCTCCGTTCGGTGGATAGGTTGGGGGCATGAGCTCTGCCTCGGTTGTTCTCGGCATCGATCTCGGCACCACGGCGACGAAGGTCGTCGCGGCGGGTGTCGACGCTCGCGTGCTGCACCACACCGAGCGCGGGTATCCGCTGCGGACCGACGAGCCCGGCGAGGCGACGCAGGACGCCGTGCAGGTGCGGGACGCCGCGATCGAGGCGTTGGCCGAGTGCGTGGCTTGGGCGAAGGAGCACGGGCACGAGGTGGCCGGGCTGTCGTTCAGCACGGCGATGCACACGCTGGTCGGGCTGGACTCGTCCGGCGCTCCGGCCACGCCGGCGTTCAACTGGGCGGACACCCGTGCGGCCGAGGTCGCGGCGCGGATCCGGTCCGATCATGAGGCGTCCGCCGCGCTGCACCGGGCGACCGGGACGCCGGTGCACACCCAGTCGGTCATGGTGAAGCTGGCCTGGCTGACCGGGAGCCGTCCCGACCTGACCCGCGATGTGGTGCGTTGGTGCGCGCTGAAGGACTTCGTCGTCGCGGACTTCGTCGGGGAGCTCGTCACCGAGTATTCGCTGAGCTCCGGCAGCGGGCTGCAGAACATGTCGACGCTGCAGTGGCACGAGCCGGCGCTGGAGGTCGCGGGCATCCGCGCCGAACAGCTGCCGGAGATCCACTCGCCGACGACGACCGTGCCGCTGAAACCGCAGGTAGCGAAGGCTGTTGGGCTGCCCGAGGGGCTGCCGGTCGTGCTCGGCGGCGGTGACGGTCCGCTGGCCAACCTCGGTGTCGGCGCGGTGAGTCCGGGCGTGGCCGCGCTGTCGCTGGGTACCAGCGGGGCGCTTCGCGTGACCCGCGACAAACCGGGCGTCGACGAGCGGTGCCGGACGTTCAGCTACGCGCTGGCCGATGGGCTGTGGGTGATCGGCGGTGCCGTGAGCAACGGTGCGGTCGCGGCGCAGTGGGCGTCCGAGGTGTTCGGCGTGGACGTGGCGGACCTGCTCGACGAAGCGGCAGCCGTGCCGCCCGGAGCGGACGGGCTGATCGCCCTGCCGTACCTGCTCGGTGAGCGCGCGCCGTGGTGGGAACCGGGCCTGACCGGCTCGTTCCTGGGCCTGCGGCGCTCGCACGGACGCGCCCAGATGACCCGCGCGGTCATCGAAGGCGTGGCGCAGCAGCTGGCTCTGGTGCTCGACGCGGTGCGCGACTCCGGGGCGGAGGTGCATGCGGTGCGGGCCACCGGCGGTGGCTTCCGGAGCCGGGTCTGGGCGGACGCCATCGCGTCGGCGCTGGACATCGAGCTGGACCTGGCGGAGGGCAGCGGCGGCTCCGGCCTCGGCGCGGTGCTGCTCGGCTGGCGAGCCCTCGGCGAGTTCGACTCGCTGGCGCGAGCCGCTGAACTGGTCGTCCTGGAAGGCAAGGCCACTCCGAACCCGGAGGCGGCCCGCCTGATGGCGAGCCGCCGACCGCTGGTCGAGCGCATCTACGAAACCGTCCGCGACCTGCCCCTTTGATCTCGAGCGGTCCACGCTCCGACCGGGTGAGCCAAGCACCACTCCGCATTTTTCTTGACTCATTCCAGAGTTTTCGTGTGATACTGATGGTCAGCTGCTGACTGCGGCAACCACCACGCATGAAGGCCTGGGACCCCCGACTCCCAGGCCTCCTTGCTTTTCAGGGGTCGAACCCGCTGATCAGGGGTGCTGTCCGGGCTGGTCGGCGATCGAGACTTCCAGCTGGGCCGAGACTCCGTACCGAGGAGCTGGGCGTCTGGCATACATAAGTCTGGGCACCCGCAGTCCAGGCGGACGCTGAGGTTCCGCTACCCGCAGCGCCACGCAAAACGAGTTCAAAAACAGGTTCTAAAACTGACCGTGATCAGGCCTGGTGAGGTAGGGGGATGCCGAGGTTGACGGTGAGGGGATCGTCCGCGTAGTAGCTGTACGGCTCGACTTCGGTGTATCCGGCCGAGCGGTAGAGGGCTAGTGCTGCTGGGTGGCGTTGGTTGGTTTCCAGCACCATTTCCGAAGCTCCGTCTGCGGCGGCGGAGTTCTCCAGCCAGGTGAGGATTGCGCGGGAGTATCCGTTGCCGCGGTGTTCGTCGGGGACGTACATGCGCTTGAGCTCAGCGCGTCCGTCGCCGATGTGGCGCCAGCCGCCCATGGCCGCCGCGGTGTTGCCCTCGTAGCCGACGCAGAAACCGCCGGACGGCGGGCTGAACTGGGCGGCGCTGGTGGGCGATTCAGCCGGCGAGCCGTAGATCCGCGCGTACTCCGCCTGCAACCGAGCAACGAGCGCAACCACGTCGGCATGGTCGAACGCGCGCTGGACGATGTCCACAACAACCCTCCGAAAGTCGAGCCCCAACGCCCCCGCGGCGAGTCGAGAGGCTTCCAAATTTAGGGAAATTTGGAAGCCCTGGCCCCCGTCGGGTGACTCGGAGGCTTCCAAGTTTAGGGAAATTTTGGAACCCTCAGGGCGTCCACTGCGGAGGGTTAGTGGCGGGAGTGGGCTCCGGGGGTGTCTTGGCTGCCTTGGTGGGTTGGTGGGGTTTGGGGGGCTTGGTGTTGTGCTGCGCGTCGGCGGCGGGGTTCGACGCGTTGGGGTTGGACTATCTGCGTTTGTCCTGGTCGGGGGTAGGACTGGTCGTCCTGGGAATGTGCTGATTGGGCGCGGCGGGCGCCTCTTTGGGGTTGTGCGGCCTGCGGCTGCGCGGGCTGCTGCTTCGCGGCCTGCGGTTGCGCAGCGTGTGACTGGGCATCGTGTGCTTGCACGGCTTGAGCCTGCGCAGCCTGTGCATGAGTGGCTTGTGCTTGCGCTGCCTGAGCTTGCGCAGCCTGTGCTTGAGAGGCTTGTGCTTGCGCTGCCTGAGCTTGCGCAGCCTGTGCTTGAGAGGCTTGTGCTTGCGCTGCCTGAGCTTGCGCGGACTGTGCTTGAGAGGCTT
>NZ_JBSFBZ010000017.1:0-48067 GCF_053593195.1 Saccharopolyspora sp. NPDC002376 | reverse complement strand
CTTGTGCTTGCGCTGCCTGAGCTTGCGCGGACTGTGCTTGTGCGGACTGTGCTTGTGCGGACTGTGCTTGTGCGGACTGTGCTTGTGCTTGAGCCGCCTGAGCGGGTTGTTGTGGGGTTTGGGCTTGGTTGAGGATCAGGCGTTCGCAGCTGCGTAGGACCGTGCGGACCGCTTCGCGGTGGATGCGGTCGTGCAGCGGGTTCACCGACTGCACGCGCCAGCGCGCCAACGCCGCTGCCGCGTCGTCGGCCAGGTCCGCCGTCAGCGCCGTCTCGTCGCGGCCCAGCCGCTCCTGCGGGCTGGCGCCGAACGCGCCCAGCAGGCGCTTCGCCTCCGCCTGGAGCGGGCGCGCGAAGCGCACCTGGCCGGAGTCCAGCTCGGACAGCACTCGCAGCTCGTTCCACTCGTGCGCATTGGCCAGCAGCCGCTCGAACTCGCCGTGCAGCTGTTGCACCCCGGGACGAGGATTGGCGCGCAGCACCATGTCCACCGCCAGCAGCGCCGAACGGGCGCGCAGCGCGTCCTGGCGCTCCACGAACTGCTGGTGCACGGTTTCGTGTAGCGAGTTCAGGCCGCTCTCTTCGAGTAGCGCCGACCGCAGCTTCTTCGGCTCCGTCGTGCCGCTGCGCAGCAGCGTCAGCGCGCGTTCCAGGCCGAACTGGCCGAACCGCTCGAACAGCTGCTGGCGAATGGCCCCGGGGATCGACTCGATCTTGCTGTTGATGAACCGGTCCGCGGACAGCAGTAGCGCTTCCAGGTCGTTCTGGGACAGCCGGGCGAGGTTGCCCAGGGCGGTGAACTCCTCGTCGGTCATGGTCGCCGCCGCCTGCCCGAGCAGGCCGACCACCGGGATCAGGTGCTGCGCGAACGAGCGCAGCGTCGGGTCGTTGCGGTAGCTCTCGGCGATCCGCTCGGCGGCCTGCAGCGCTTCCGGGCCGCCGCTGCCGGTCTCGTCGGCGCGGGAGAACGCGACGATCGTGCTGATCGGGACGCTGCGGGCGGTTTGCAGTTCGTTGACCGACTGCAGGAACTGCAGGTCCGTCTGGCGCGGGTAGCGCGTCAGGTACAGCACCGCGTCGGCCTCGGACAGGATCTGCGCCAGCGCTGATCGCCCGGTCTCCTGCACCGCGGCCGAGGCCACGCCCGGCGTCTCGATCAGGGTGATCGCCTGCAGCCCGGGAGTGGGTGATTCGATCACCAGTCGCGAGACCTCGTCGGGCCGCCAGTGCTGCAGGTCGCGAATGGTGCTGGCATCCAATGTGGACACCGGAACGTTCTGCACCGCGCCGTGCGGGGTGTGGATCAGGATCTTCGGCTCGGGCCCGTACTGGTAGAACGTGCTGACCTGGGTGCGCTCCTCGGCGTCGGTCGGGGCGAGCTCGGCGCCGACCAGCGCGTTGATCAGCGTCGACTTGCCCGCCTTGACCCGCCCGCTGACGGCGATGCGCAGCGGTTGGTCGAGCCGTTCCAGCCGTCCGCGCAGCCAGGTCGACGTGCGCGGGTCGTCGCGGTAGAAGGTCATCGTGCGGATCAGCAGCGCACGGGCGCGGTCCAGCAGTGCTTCGCCCGTCATGCCGCGGTGATCCGCTTCTGGGTGAGCATGGTGACCTGGCGGCGCAGCGAGGTGATGTCCTCCAGCTTCTGCCGGATCTCCCGCGCGCGCTGGTCGCGGTCCACGGCGCTGCGCTCGGCGGAGCGCTTGATCTCCTGGATGGACCTGCTGACCTCGTTCTGGGCGTCTTCGGTGATCTGCATGTAGTGGCTGTGCAGTCCTCGGTGCACGGTGCGGATGGTGGTCTTGGCCTCCCGGTTGACGTGGAAGATGACCTGCTCCACGTGACGTTGGACGGAGGTCTTGACCTCGGCCTGGCGGCGGCGCAACCGCGAATCCTTCTCCTCATCGAGGCTCTTGACGCCGATCAGCACGCCCGCCGAGATCGACACGACGTTGAACAACCCGAGACCCAGGCCGAGCGAGGTCATCATGCCGAACATCAGCACGCCGCCGTAGGAACCGCGCAAACCGGTGAGGAGCTGGTCGGACCGTTTGTACTCGGAGCGTGCCGGCAGCTTCACCTCCGGCACCTCGTCCAGCGGGTCCGGCGGCCGGATGCGGTCCAGCTCAGGGGCGTTGGCGCCGTGCTCGGCGCGCATCTCCTCGGCGACGGCCTCGGCGAGTTGCGCCCGCCGCTCTTCCAGCCATTGGAAGGTTTCGACGATGGCATCGGTGAGCCGGTCGGCGAGCCACTCGCGGAACTCGTCCCAGACCACCAGCGGGTCGGCGGTCTCGAAGATCTCGTTGGCCTCGTGCATGACGGCCCAGCTGCGCTCGCGGAAGTCGAACTCGATGTCGGCGTAGAGCTCGGAGATGCCGTCGTTGAGCGCCTTCTGCCAACGGTTGGAGACGCGGCGCAGGTCTTCTGCGCGGCGCTGCGCGGTTTCCAGCTCGACCAGGGTTTCCGCCGCGGTGCGCGGATTCTGCGCGGCGAGTTCGGCTTTCAGCGAGTCGTTGACCTGGGTCAGCGCTTCGGAAACGTTGTGCGCGACCAGGCGCCGGGTGAATTGCTCGTGCTTGCCGGCCAGTTCGGTCTGCAGGTATTCCAACAGCGGTGGAAATCCGGATTCCGCGTTGAGCGTGCTGTTCTTGGCCTGCATCGCGCGCATCCGGATGTTGGACGAAACCGGGAAGAGCTTGGCCGAGATACCCGCGTTCTCCAGGTGTCTCCGGTTGACCTCGAGGACCTTTCGCCAGTGCGGCGTGCGATCGATCTTGGGCAGCACCAGCGCGACGTTCGGGCACAGTGCGGTGGCCTGCTTGAGGAACGAGAGCTCGTTGGTGGTCAGTTCCTGGGTGGCGTCGGAGACCATCAGCAGCGCGTCGGCTTCGGCGACCACGGCCAGTGTCGTGGCGGTCAGCGACGAGGACACGCTGCCGACACCGGGCGTGTCCATCAGCGCGAGCCCGTTTTGCAGCACAGCGCGCGGAATGCCGACTTCACCCCGGGTGACGGGACGTCCTAGTTCGAGCGCGCGGTCCAGGTGTTCGCGGACCTGCTCGATCGGCACCGGCATGCGGTCCAGCGCTGCCGGGCCCTGCCGCGGTTCGTGCTCGATGAGCAGCGCGGTGGGTTCGTCGGCGTAGCGGACGAGGGTGGGCACGGCGGTGGTGACGTCGTCGCCGGAAGCGCACACCGGGGCGTTGACCATTGCGTTGACCAGCGCGCTCTTGCCCTGCTTCGATTCGCCGACGACCAGCACGAGTTGGGTCGGATCCAGCACTCTGGTCCGGATTTGGCGCAGGCGGTTGTGCAGATCCGCGCGCTGCTGCTCGAAGCATTCCGCAGTCGCGCGATCGATGAGTTCCACCAATGCCGTCTCGATCACGGCGTCGATTGTGGCGGCTCGTCGCGAATAGATAAACCCGATCGGTCGAACTCACACTTTTTTGGTCGCCCACCGTCGTCGAAAAGCTGCGGAAATGCACCGAATGCCGGGATCCGCACTCGGCGGATCCCGGCATTCAGTCGCTCACTGCGTTCAGAGCAGGCCGTGGTCCAGCGGCAGCGCCGAGGTGGCGGTGTCGGCGACGCCGCCGACGAGGTCGCCGGCGACCGGCAGGCTGCTGACGGTGTCGGTGACGGTCTCGAGCGGGGCGGCCGGGACCGCGGAGGTCACGTCGTCGACCGGCAGCACGGAGGTCACGTCGTCGAGCGGCAGGGCCGAGGTGACGTCGTCGACCGGCAGAACCGAGGTCGCGTCGTCGATCGGCAGGGCGCTGACGTCGCCCGAGCCGGCGACCGCGCCGACCGCGTCGCCCACGACCGGGACGTTGCTCGCCACGCCGCCGACCACGCCGACCGCGTCGCCCACGACCGGGACGTCGCCCGCGATGCTGGTGACGTTGCCCGCCACGCCGCCGACCACGCCGGTCACGTCGGTGATGTCACCGGTGAGGGCGGTGTTCGCGATGTCGCCCACGACCGGGGCGTTGGTCACGGTGTCGCCAACGTTGGTGACGACGTCGCCGACGACCGGGGCGTTGGTGGCGATCTCGCCGACCTGGCCCACGACGTCGCCCACGACCGGGGCGTTCGCGACGATCTCGGTCACGTTGCCACCGTTGAGGTCGCCCGCGACGTTGGTGACGTCACCCAGGATGTTGACGACGTTCAGGTCGCCCGCGATGTTGGTGACGTCGCCGGTGGAGACGTTGCTGACCATGTTGGTCACATCGCCGTAGACCGTGGAGCCCGCAGCGGCGGTCAGGTCGACGGTGGTGTCGAAGACGTGGTTGGCGGTTCCGTTGATCTCGGTGACCGAGCCGTAAACCACGTCACCCGCGACGCCGGCGACCTCACCCAGGTCCAGGCTGTCGCCGACCTGGCCGACGGTGTTGCCGACGATGTTGCCGTTGCCGTTGCCGATGCTGATGTTGTTGTCGCTCAGCACGTGGTGGATGCTGATCAGGTTGTGCGAGTCGTTCTGCTCGATGTCGACGTCGACGTCGGTGTTGTTGGCCGGGGCCTGCGGCTCGGGCAGGTTGGCGTCGACGTCGTTGTCCTTGCCGAAGTCGGCCGGCTGAGGGGTGTTCTGCAGCATGCTCTGCTCTTCCTGATCTAGTGGATGTGCGGGATGCAGTTCGTTGAACGCGACAGCCTGGGAGCTCGCAGCGAACTTCTCGACGCTGCTCTGGAGTGAGCGCCCGTACTCCGTCACCACCTCGACCGGTGCGTAGTCGAGGACCAGCGACGTGGCGTGCAGGACGTCCGTCGCGCTCATTGCCCCGAGTCCGGCCTGATCCAGCGTGGCTTGCGGATCGGCGTCGAAGGCCGACCGGGAAGCCGGGTCGCTGACGAGGCGCGTGAGGAACTCGTACAGCGTCGGCTGGTCCGGCAGGCCGGCGGAGTGCGTCCCGGGGTCTGGAGTGGAGGACTCGGCCCGATCGGTCGCGTGCTGAGGGCTCGCCATCGTTGGGCCTCCCGATGCTCAGCTTGCTCGCCTGCGGATTCCGAGTGAGGAAACGAGGTCCTCACCCCTGTGGCGATCACGCTATTGGGTGGAAGCCCCCTAGTCATCGGGTACGACTCCTAGTCACGGAAACCTCTATTAGGGGATCCACTAGGTGGCCCGTTAGGGGGTGATGCGGGGTGTCCGATACCTCTGCGTAATCGATCGCGCGCTAAATTGTGTCCACCCTGCCCCGCCACCGGTATCGCCCGATGGTGGCCGATCGATGACCCGAAGGGATTGCATGCCTTACGTCCTGGGCGTTCATCTGGGTGCGACGGCGACGACTGCCGCCATCGCCCGCCGCGACGGCAGCCGCTGGGCTGAGGCGACGCCGGTCCCGCTGGCGGCCGGGCCGGTGGTGCCGACAGTGCTGTGCAAGGTGCAGGACGGGTCGTTCGTGGCCGGGGAAGCCGCCCAGCGGCAGGAGATCGCGCACCACGAGTGGGTGGCGAGAGGGTTCACCGCGAGACTCGGTGACGACCTCCCGCTGCTGGTGGGCAGCGATTTCGTCCCCGCCCAGCGCCTGGTGGCGACGATGGTCGAGTGGGTCGCCGACGCGGTGGCCGGCAAGCAGGGGCATCCGGCCGAGCACATCGCGATCGCGCACAGCGCCACCTGGGGCCCGCACCGGATCCGACTCGTGCAGCAGGCCCTGGCGCAGCTCGGGCTGAACGAGGTCACGATGGTGCCGGAACCGCTGGCGGTGGCGCTGGACTACGCCGCCAAGCAACGCGTTCCGGAGCACGAACCGATCGCGGTGGCCAACATCGGCGGCAGCGGGATGGACGCCACCGTGCTTCGTCGCAGGCAGCGCGGGTTCGAGGTGGTCGGTTCCTCGCTGGCCGCGGAGCACCCCAGCGGCCAGGACCTGGACGACGAGATCTTCGGTGCGGTGCGCGCGGAATTCGGCGACCAGCTCGACGCCCTGGACCTCAGTGATCTCAACCACCGGGCGGCGCTGGCCCACCTGCGCGCCGAGTGCGTCCGGGCGAAGGAAGCGCTGTCGCACCAGGCCGGGGCGCAGATCCGGGTGGAACTTCCCGGTGTGCGCACCGAGTTCGCGATTTCCCGTGCCCGATACGAGAAACTCGTCCGGCCTCACCTGGAGCGGGTGCCGGAACTGGTCCTGCAGGCGGTGCAGTCGGCGACGTTGTCCCAGGACGATCTGGACGCGGTGGTGCTGGCCGGTGGCACGGCTCGGGTTCCGCTGCTCAAGCAGCTGGTCGCCGAGCGGTTGACGGTGCCGCCGCAGGTCGACGTCTCGCCGGAGCTGGCGGCGGCCAGCGGTGCTGCCTCGGCCGCGGTCCAGCTGCTTTCCACTGACAGCGAAGAGGGTTTGGTCTCCGAGACCAGCGTGCTGGTGCGCATCGAGGGGTCGGACTTCGACGAGGAGGAGGCCGAAATCCCGGAGGCGCCGCGGCCGCCGGTCGAGGTGGAGCCGATGCCGTTGGATCCCCCCGATGAGGATCGCAAGCGACGGTTCAAGATCATTAAGCTGTCGGTGGCGGCCGTGCTGATCATCGGCGGCCTGCTGCTCACCTTCCTCGGGCCGAATCCTCCGACGGGTGGCGGCTTGTCAGGGCTCTTCCAGTACATGCGCCAATGACGCAACAAGGACTGCAGGCGTGAACCATTCGACGACCTCCCTCCTGGACGGGCACGCGGCCGGGCTCCGGTCGGCGGTCGCCACGGCCCCGACCGCGCCCATCACCGCAGGTGTCCAAGGCCCTGGCGGCTACGGCAAGACCGCGCTGCTGGCCGAACTCGCGCACGCCTACCGCGCCGCCGGGGTGCCGGTGCTCGGCGCGGCGGACCTGGATCGGGCGAGCGAGGGCGCGGTGCTGGTCGACGACGCGCACCGGCTCGACCCGTCCGTGCTCGGCCAGCTGGTCGAGGTCGCCCGGCAGCCGGGAGCCCGTCTGCTGGTCGCCTACCGGCCGGGTCCGCGTCCCGACGCGCTGGCCGAGCTGATCGGTGAGCTCGGTGCGCCGGTGCTGCTTTCCTCGCTCAGCCAGGAAGAACTCGCGGTTCAGGTCGGAACTGCTTCTGCGGACTGGATTCGCTGGTTGCACGCGCAGACCGGTGGTGTTCCCCGCTACGTGAGTCGGGTGCTGGCCGCTGCTGAGCCGGGTGTCGCGCAGCTGCCTGCGCGTGCGCTCGACCAGTTCCAGCACGACCTGGATCGGCTCGGCGAGGCCGGCCGGGCGAGCGTGACGGCGATGGCGGTCGGTGCGACCCCCCACCCGGACCTGCTCGCGGCGCTGCTCGACCTGGACGCTGCGACGGTCGGCGCGGCGCTGCTGGCGGTGCGATCCGGGGGCATGGTGGTGGCCGACGACGTGCTGCTGCCGATCGTGCGGGAGGCCGTGCTGCGGCTGACGCCGTGGGAGCGCCGACTCCAGATCACCCGCCGCCTGGTCGAAACCCAGCTGGCTCGGGGTGGTCCGGTGTTGCCGCTGGTCAGCCCGCTGCTTGGGGCTGAGATCGCGTTGCTGCCGGAAGCGACGCTGGCCAAGGCTTTTGAGCAGGCCGGGCAAGAAGCTCTGCTGGATGCGCCGAAGTTGGCGCCGCGCCTGTTCGATGCGGCTGTGTCGGCGGGTGCGCCGGCTGCCTCCGTGGGCGCGCGGCGGGCGCGGGCCGCAGCCGTGGCGGGGGAGCTGGACGAGGCGTTGCGGCTGGCCGATCAGGTGATCGTGGACTCCGCGGTGCCGGACCGGGAGCTCGGTGTGCAGGTCGCGGCGAGCGTGCTGGCGCAGCGCGGACTGCTGGAGCGGTCCGCGGAGATGTGCCGCTGGTCGGTGGGACGGCTGCGGTGGCCGGGTGACCGGGAGTTCGCGGCCGTCGGTCTGATCGGGGTCGGGCGGTTGGCCGATGCCGACGACGTGCTGGGTTCGTCCGACGACGCCGGTCCGCCGACGTCGATGACCGGCGCTGCTGCGCATTTGGCCGCTGGAGTTCGGGAATCCGTCACCGGATCTGCCTCCGCTGCGCTGTCCGAGTTGGTGCGCGCGGCGTCGTTGTCGGAGCCGGTGGGGCGCGGTGTGCTGCTGCCGGATTCGCCTGCGTCGGTGGCGGCGCTGGTCGCCCTGCACTGCGGTGAACTGGACGTTGCCGAGTCCACATTGGACCGGGCGGTCGGTGCTGGCGCGGGAGGTCCACTGCTAAGAGACCGGCATCGCCTGCTGGCGGCGTGGTTGCCGCTGGTGCGCGGCGACACGGTGGCCGCGCGGGCGAAGCTTCCGACAGGGGCCATGGCCGCGCGGGATCGGCTGGTGGCGACCGCGATCGAAGCCGGAATCGCCAGCCGGGACAACGACATGGCCGCGCTCGCCGCCGCACGCGGGCAGGCCCGCCAGGTCGTCGCCGAGCACTCGGTGGACCTGTTCTCGCTGATGCCGCTGGGGGAGCTGGTGGTCGCGGCGGCCCGCCTGCGCGACCTGGACTGGATCGACCCTTACCTGACCGAGGCGTTGTCCCTGCTCGAGCGCCTGGACAACCCTCCGCTCTGGACGTCGATACTGACGTGGAAGCGCCTGCAGGCGTCGATCGTGCTCGATGAGCTGGACACGGCCCAGCAGCGCTCGGCGGAACTGTCCGGCATGGCCCACCACAACCCGCTCGCAGCAGCGATGGCCGAAGCTTCTCGAGTATGGCTGGGGATCCTCGCTGGTCAGGTCGACCAGGACGAAGTTGAGCGGACTGCGCGGGCCCTACATGCAGCCGGTCTCGCCTGGGACGGCGCCCGCCTGGCAGGCCAAGCGGCGATCCGCACGACAGACCGCCGCGCGATGCCTGCTCTCCTGGAGTGCGCCCGAGCGTTGCAGGGCAAGCCGCCACGTCCACGCGCAGTGCGCGGCGACGAGAACGGCCTGCTCAGCGAGCGCGAGAAGGAAGTAGCCGAACTGGTCCTAGCGGGCCTGACCTACAAGCAGGTCGGCAAACGCCTCTTCATCTCGGCGAAGACCGTGGAACACCACATGAGCCGGATCAAACAGCGGCTCGGCTGCGCCAACCGCGAAGACCTCCTCAACCGACTCCGCGAACTCCTCGGCACCCAATGAGCACTTTCTGGCGCCATAACCCGCCATAGCACCAGAAAGTGCTCACGGGGAGGTCAGAGCTTCTGGAGGGAGAGGCCGGCTCGGAGGGATCCGACGATCTCGAAGAGGGCCTCCTGGAAGCGGGTGCCGATGGTGCGGAGGTTGGCGAAACCGTGGATCAGGTCCGGGAATCGGCGGCTGATCACCGGAACGCCCGCCTCGGCCAGTCGGGCCGCGTAGGCCTCGCCCTCGTCGCGCAGCGGGTCGAAACCGGCCGTGACCACGCACGCCGGAGGGAGCCCGCTGAGGTCCTCGGTCAGCAGGACCGACAGGCGCGGGTCGTCGCGCAGGCTCTCGTCGGGCTGGTAGTGGTCCATGAACCAGCTGAGGTCCGCATCGGTGAGCAGGAAGCCGCGGCTGAACAGCTCCCGCGAGCGGCGGCGCGTGGTGGCGTCCACCGCCGGGTAGAGCAGCAGCTGGAACGCCGGGTCGGCCAGGTCAGACCGAGCGGCGATCTGGCACACCGCGGCCGCCATGTTGCCACCCGCGCTGTCCCCGCCGACCGCGATCGCGTCGCTGCTGGTGCCCAGGTCGGCGGCGTTGTCGACGGCGTAGCGGTAGGCGTCGAGGCAGTCGTCCAGCGCGGCCGGGAAGCGGTGTTCGGGCGCGAGCCGGTAATCGACCGACAGCACTCGGATACCGGCGTGCTTGGCCAGGAACCGGCACACGTCGTCGTGGCTGTCCAGGTCGCCGGTGACCCAACCGCCGCCGTGGAAGAACACCAGCAGCGGGCTGATTCCGGTGAGCTCCCGCGGCCGGTACAGCCGGGCGCCCAGGCCGCCGTGCTCGGTCGGGATCTGCCGGTCGGCGACCACCACCCCGTCGATCGGCGCCGAGTTGATGCGGGTGGCCCGGCTCATGCCCGCGCGGGCCAGCTGCGGCGTGGGAGCCGTGAGCTGTTCTTGTCCGCTGAGCTTCTGCAGCTTGAGCAGCAACTGGGCGTCCAGGGCGAGTTCCTGGTCGTCCAAGCGGATGGGCGATCCGGCGATGAGCCGACGCACGGGGCGGGGTAGGGCGAAGATGCCGTGGACCGCCGCGACCTCCAGCATCGGTCGCACCTGTTCGAGGACGTTGGGCATGGGCGTGGACCTTCCCGGGAAGGCAGCAGGGTGGAATCGAGGCTACCTGCTAGTAGGTGTGTTTCAGGACACCGCTCGCGGCTTTGACCTCGACCCGACTCGAAGTCGTAGCGTGGCGTGGTCCGCCGGGGAAGACAGGCGCGGCGAGCAGGTGGAAGGATCTGTGCAATGACGGTGACCGTGGTGGGAATCGGCGGCTCGGTGCGGCCGGACTCGCAGTCCGAGCGCGTGCTGCACGCCGCGCTGGCGGGGGCCAGGGAGGCCGGCGCCAAGGTCCACGCGATCACCGGAAGCAGCCTCGCCCTGCCGTTCTACGACCCGCACCTGACCGAACGCACCGACAGCGCGCTGGAGCTGGTGGAGGCGCTGCGCAGCGCCGACGGCGTCATCCTCGCCTCGCCCGGCTACCACGGAACCGTCTCCGGCCTGATCAAGAACGCCCTGGACTACGCGGAGGACCTGCGCGACGACGAGCGGCCCTACCTGGACGGCCGAGCGGTCGGCTGCATCGGCATCGCCCACGGCTGGCAGGCCACGGTCACCACGCTGCAGGCGCTGCGCTCCGTCGTGCACGCGCTGCGCGGCTGGCCGACTCCGCTCGGCGGCGCGGTCAACTCCGCCGAAACGCACTTCGAGGCCGGCGGCGAATGCGCTGATCAGAAGGTAGCCGGCGTCCTGCGCACCATCGGCCACCAGGTAGTGGACTTCGCCACTCGCTCCTGAGCGAGTGGCTGTCGCTGCCCGGTTTGTGGCTCCTGGGCGCTCCGAAGTGCGGGGGGTGCTCGGTACGCAGGACCCTCGGGGCGAGGTAGCTCGCGTCCGAGGAGGTTGCGCCGATCATGGCCCAGAAGTCTCCGATCACCAGCCTGCTCAACGACCAGGACCAGGACGTCACCGGCAAGCTGCTGCAGGCGACGCTGCTCGACCTGATCGACTTGCACCTGGTGGCCAAGCAGGCGCACTGGAACGTCGTCGGCCGCTTCTTCCGCAACGTGCATCTGCAGCTCGACGAACTGGTCGACACCGCGCGCGGCTTCGCCGACGACGTCGCGGAACGCGCTGCGGCCATCGGCGTCGCACCGGACGGGCGGGCCGCGACGGTGGCCGCGGGCTCCGGGCTGCCGAAGTTCGAGCCGGACTGGCGCAGCGACAAGTCGGTCATCGAGTCGATCATCGACACGCTGGGCGAACTGGTCCGCCGCCTGCGCGTCCGCATCGACGAGTCGGACAAGACCGACCTGGTGACCCAGGACCTGTTCATCGCGGTCGCCGCGGACCTGGAGAAGTCCCACTGGATGTGGCAGGCGCAAATCGCGTCCTGACCGCGGCACTACGGCAGGTTGGGCTCCAGGACCTGGGCGACCTGCAGGGCCTTCTCGCAGGTCTCGGCGTCGGCCGGGCCGTTGTCAGCGGTGTACTTGATCTCCACCGAGACCGAGCCGTTGCCGGCCCCGACGATCTGACGGCACCAGGAGAACTCCGCCCCGCTGGGCACCGCGCTGATCCCGGGGTGGGCGCCGACCTGGTTCGGCTCGAAAGCGCTGAAGCCGCCGCGCTGCGTCTGCCAGGCTGCCAGGTCGGTCTGCTCTGCCTTGGAGATCCGCAGCAGGTACTCGTCGTCGCCCCGGAAGTCGCAGCCGACCTCGCCGTTCTCCTCGACCGGTTCTCCGGCCTCGGTGACTCCGACGTGCTGGAGATCGCTCTGGGAGAGCGCTGAGCACGGGTCGAACGCGGCCAGCGACGGGCCGACGAACGGTTCCCCGTCAGCCGGAGGCGCGCTGTTGTCCGAGCTGGGCCCGCACCCGGTGAGCAGGAAGCCGGTGACGGTCAACGCGGCTGCGGCTGTGACTGGTGTTGTACGCATGCCCATCTTCACGTTCTAGGAGTTCTTGGGGTGAGGCTACGCGAATCGAACACCCCCGGGGCAACTTCGAATGAGAACTCCGGGTGTCACCTGATCCGGTCCGACGCCTGCGGACAGGCCGTCCTCCCTGTGGACAACTTCCGCGATTTCAATGAGATGTTCCATTTCCATTGAAATCGCGTCACCACGGGGTTCGCTCAACACCGGAAGTCCGCAGTGGACGTAACTGGAGGGGCGTCTTTCGCCGGTGAAGTCGGCGAAAGACGCCCGCTGCCTCGGGAAATCAGATGCGGCGGGCTAGCTCGTACTGCTTCGGCCAGATGTTGTCCGCGTGCAGCCGGTCGGCCGCGCGGAGCGGCCAGTGAGGGTCGCGGAGCAGCTCGCGACCGAGCAGGACCGCGTCCGCCGAACCCGAAGCGACGATCTCCTCCGCCTGCTCCGGCGAGGTGATCGAGCCGACCGCCGCGGTCGGCACGTCCGTTTCGGCACGGACCTGGCGGGCGAAGCGCACCTGGTAGCCGGCGCCGATCGGGATGTCGGCCTTCGGCACCGCGCCGCCGGTCGAGACGTCCACCAGGTCGACCCCGCGCTCGGCGAGCATGCGGGACAGCCGCACCGAGTCCTCGCCGGTCCAGCCGCCCTCGATCCAGTCGGTCGCCGAGATCCGCGCGAACAGCGGCCGGTCCGCCGGCCACGCCTCGCGGACCGCATCGGTGATCTCCAGCAGCACCCGAACCCGGTTGTCGAAGTCGCCGCCGTAGCGGTCGGTGCGGTCGTTGACCAGCGGTGAGTAGAACTGGTGCGCCAGGTAGCCGTGCGCGAAGTGCAGCTCGATCACGTCGAACCCGGCCTCCTCGGCCCGGCGCGCGGCCGCCGCGAACTGGGCGGGCAGCTCCGCGACCTCGGCTTCGGTCAGGGCGCGCGGCGCGGCGAGGTTGCCGAAGGCGTTGCCGGTCGAGCTGACCGTCTCCCAGCCGCCCTCGGAGGCCGGAACCGTCTGCCCGCCCTCCCACGGCGCGGAGGTGGCCGCCTTGCGCCCGGCGTGCGCGAGCTGCACGCCCGTCGCCGCGCCCTGCGCGTGCGCGAAGTCGTTGATCCGACGCCAGGCCGCGACCTGCCCGTCGTTCCACAGGCCGGTGTCACCGGGGCTGATCCGGCCTTCCGGGACGACGGCGGTCGCCTCGGCGATGATCAGCCCGGCGCCGCCGGTGGCGAACTGGCCGAGGTGCACCAGGTGCCAGTCGTTCGGCACGCCGTCGGTCGCGGAGTACTGGCACATCGGCGAGACCCAGGCGCGGTTGCGGATGGCGAGGTCGCGCAGCTTGATCGGTTCGAAGAGATGGCTCACGACAGGCATCGACAACCGCGCGGAACGAGATATTCCGACCCGCTGGTCATCTCACATTCTGGTCAGCTGACTGGGTCAGAATCCCCTGGTAGACGGCCTGCGAGCCGCGCATTCTGCGGGTATGACACCGAGGGCCCAAGCGATGCGCGTCCGGTGCCACTACAAGCGCGAAGACGTGCCCGCGCCGGTGGAGATGCTCCACCGCTTCCGCACCCTGACCGGCAAGCGAGCGGCCGGTCGGGTCCTGGACATCGGCGCGTTCGCCCCGGAAGACCTGCTCGGCTACCGCCACGTCCGCCAGCTGGCGCTGATCGGCGAGACCCCGGAAGCCAGCCGCGCCCGCAGCGACCTCGCGGTGGATCAGATCGACGCCGACCCGGAGCAGCTGCCGTTCCCGGACGACACCTTCGACGCGGTCGTCGACCGCTTCTCGCTGTGCTGCGCGGTGGAACCGCCCGCGGTGCTGCTGGAGGTCAGCCGAGTCCTGCGCCCCGTCGGGCTGTTCCTGTTCCTCGAACACACCCGAGCGCCCGGCGTGGTCGGGCAGGCCCAGGACAAGGCACAGGAGATGCTGCGGGGAACCCGGCGCTGCAGCCTCAACGTGGAAGTCCTGTCCCAGGTGCAGCTGGCGGGGATGGTGGTGCGCCGCGCCGACTGGTTCTGGCCCGCAGCGCACGTGCGCGTCCCGCTCGTCCAAGGCGTCGCCACCCACGCCGACCCGCAGTACGAACGAGAACTGAGCTGGCTCCGAAGCTCCCGCCGAGCTGGAGAACCCCCCTGGCCAGAGCGGTAGCGCCAGGGGGCTCCAAATTTCCCTAAAGTTGGATACCCACCACAGCCCGGCACCGAGGTCGGGGGAGTTCCAAATTTCCCTAAAGTTGGGAAGTTCCGGCTCGGCAGACCCCGCTGGGCAGGGTCGGCCGAACCGGGGTGATCAGCCCAGACCGACGGCGCGGCGGGCGAAGTGGATCTCCGCCGCCACCTGGCGCAGCGTCTCCGCCACCACCAGCGAACCGTGGCCCGCGTCGTAGCGGTAGAACTCGAACGGGATGTCCCGTTGCCCCAACCGGTCCAGGTAGTTCAGGATCTGCTGGATCGGGCAGCGCGGGTCGTTGTCCCCGGCCAGCACCAGCGTCGGCACCCGCACCTGGTCCACGTAGGTGATCGGCGAGGCCTTCTCATACACCTCCGGCACGTCCTCCGGCGCACCGCCGAACAGCGCGCGGTCGTAGGCCCGCAGCGGCTCCATCTCGTCGGCGTACGCCGAGACGTAGTCGGCAACCGGAACACCGGCGACACCGCCGGCCCACCGCTCCGGCTGCGTGCCCAGCGCCAGCAGCGTCAGGTACCCGCCCCAGGACGCACCAGCGACGACGCTCAGCGACGGGGTCGTCAACCCGGCCTCGACAGCCCAGTCGTGCACCCGCGCGACGTCCTCGAGCTCGGTCAGCCCCGGCCGTCCCTCGATGGCGTCGCGCCAGGAGGAGCCGTAGCCGGTGGAGCCCCGGTAGTTGAGCTCCACCACGGCGAATCCGGCGTCCAGCCAGGCCGCGCGGTAGGCGGAGAACCGGTCCTCGTCGGCCGCGTGCGGACCGCCGTGCAGGTTGAACACCGTCGGGATCGGCCCGTCCCCGGTGTTGGCCGGGCGAGCGACCAGCGCGTGGACGGTGTCGTTCGGCCCGTACGGCACCTCGACGAACACGTCGGTGACGGCTTCCGACCCCGGCGGCCGGTCACCGGGCGGGGTCAGCAGGACCTGGTCCTCGCCGTCCGCGGAAACCGTGCGGATCAGCGACGGCGCCGCCGCCGACGACCACACGTACTCCACCGCGTGGTCCGGCCGCACCGACGCACCCGCCACCGTGCCCGGCGGCGTGGCCAGCTCGGTCAGCGTCTTCTCCGCCAGGTCGTAGCGGTGCATGGTGGTCCGCGCGTGGTGGGTGTGCGCGATCAGCAGCGACTTGCCGTCCGGGTACCAGTCGGCCGAGACCTCGCCGGGCAGGTCGAGCTCGATCTCGGTCTCGGTGTCCGCCGCGACGTCCCAGACCAGCAGCTCCTCCTTGCCGCGGCGCTCGTGCAGCACCAGCAGCCGGGGGTCGCCGGTGACCGGCGCGAACGCCAGCGCGTCCAGCCCCTTGCCCGGGCCATCCCATTTCTCGGTGACCTCGGAGCCGTCGGTGCGCAGCACCCGCAGCGCCGGGTGGCGGCTGTCGCCGTGCTCGGAGTGCGAGATCACCAGCATCGACTCGTCCCAGGACATCGCGGACAGCCCGCCGTCCTGCTCGTGCTCGTAGAGCACCTCCGGACGGCCGTCGCGCACCACCCACACCGTCACGCCGTCATCGGTGGACATCCCCATGCCGATCACCGACCGGCCCAGCTCCAGACCGGCCGGGTAGCCGGGGTGCGTGTCCGGCAGCGCGGGCTTCGCCTCGCCCGAGGCGAACGGCTCCACCCGCCAGCTGCCGAACTCGTCGCCGTCGGTGTCGTCGAACCACCAGATCTGCTCGCCGTCCGCGGACAGCGTGCCGTGGAACGTCCCGTTGGGACGGTCGGTGATCTGGCGGTGCTTGTCCGCGTCGCGGTCCCACGCGTAGAGCTCCCAGGTGCCGCTGAAGTTCGACACGTACAGGCTGCGCTGCGGGGCGTCGCGGGCCCAGTCCGGCAACGACACGCGCGGCGCGCTGAAGCGGGCCCGCCACCGAGCCTCCCGCTCGGGGTCGTCGAAAAGCTTCTCGGGGATCTTCGCCTCGGGGTAGGTGCTCACGCCTCGATACTGCCCGATGGCACCGCCGCCTGAGGAGCAGGTACAGCATCACCCGTTCACCTGAAGTGGGGACGATTTCGCGAGAAACGCCCCACCCGTCACTCGGGTGAACGTCGATTTCTCGCGAAACTGCACACCCTTCGGGGTTACGTCAGCGCCGGACTTCGAACAGGAAGCAGCCGAACTCCACCGCCCGCACGTGCACCAGCGCGATCTCCGGGTCCAGCAGGAGGTCGTCGGCCGCGCGCTCGGACAGTTCGGTGTTGCCGTCGAGCAGGATGCCGCCGAGGATCCGGCCGTCGTTGGAGTAGTAGCGCAGGACCCGCCGAGTCCCACGCAGCGCTTCGGGCCACTCCGGGGAGGCCGGTCCGTCGCAGCTGTCGGCGTGGATGAAGACGGGCCCGACCTCCTCGTACGCGCCGGGGTCAACCCCGGCGTCCCGAGCCCAGCGCCGCAGCGGAGCGTAGGAGACCAATGCGATCCGCTCGCCCGGCTGGCTGCGGCGCAGACAGCAGCGCAGCGGGTCGCCGAACTCGTCTTCTTCGATGTAGGTGGACGGTGCGCGCCCGCCGTCGTCCAGCTTGCGGAGTTCGTCGAGCACGATCGGTTCGATGGGCATCACCTGGAAAGCCATGCCTCGATCCTGGTCGCCGAAGAACCCCGAAGCTGGCGGAAAACAGCCCCTTCGCTCCCGAGCCTCAGTGCCGTCATGTGCGCGGCGCCGGCGGCCCCGCGTTCCGGCGCAGCAGCTGTCAGTCGACCTTGCTCGCCGCCAGCGGGGCCTGCACCGTGCGTCCTGCGCCGGCACGCTTGTCCAACGCCAGGCGCAGCAGCACGACCGCAAGCGCGGCGAGAGTGAACCCGATTCCGACCCAGGGGAGCGCGCGGGCGTTCAAGGCGGTCAGCGCCCAGCCTCCGACGGTCGTGCCCACCGTGATGCCCAGGTTGGAGAACGAGACGAACAGGCTGTTGCCGAACTCCGGCGCGTCCGCGGTGTCCCGGCTCAACCAGCTCTGGCAAACGATCAGGCCGCCGGAATGCACGGCTGCCCAAAGCGCGACGATCGCGATCATCGGCGTGAATCGAGCGCCGAGGGCGAAGACCAGCACGTAGCTGACGACGCAGAGCACGAGGAAGATCGGCACAGTGCGGACGACGCCGCGCCGCAGCAGTGCTGCGAAGCCGAAATTGCCGAAGATCATCACGACGCCGAACACCAGAAGCATCGCGCTGATCCACGTGCCGTTCATGCCGGTGACGGTGTCGAGGTATTCGGCGAAGTAGCCGTAAACGGAGAACAGCGCCGCGAACACGAGGACGATCGACAGGATCGTCAGCCAGATTCGGCCGCCACGCAGCACGCCGACCTGGCGTCCGTAGGAGAGTCGCTCGCCCACTGGCATCGCGGGCAGGAACAACAGGATGCCGATGAGACCGAGCAGGTTGACGGCCGCACCGAACCAGAATGCGACCGGGAGCGAGAAGTGGTCCGCCAGGTAGGAGGTGAGCGGCACGCCGAAGGCGAAGCCCGCGGTGACGCCGGCGAACACCCGTGCGGTCGCACGGGCCGCGTCCGCCGATCGCCCGAGCCTCCCCACGGTGGCCAGTGCGACGGAGAAGAAGACCGGGTGCAGGAGAGCTGGGATGATCCGGAAGGCGAGCGTCAGCTCGAAGTGCGTGCTGAGCGCGTAGACGGCGTTCGAGACGGCGAAGACGCCCATGGTCGTCGCCAGCACGGCTCGGCGGTCGATGCCGGCGGCCGCGAGGGTCAGGAAAGGGCCGGACAGGGCTACGACGAAGGCGAAGGAGCCCACGAGCAGCCCCGCCGTGGATGTGCTGACCTCCAGCCTGGCTGCGACCTGTGGCAGCACGCCGATGATGCCCATTTCGGTCGTGATGATGCTGAACACGCCCAAGGCGAGCGACAGAACGGTGAACAAGCTTCTTCTCATGATCATCTTTCTGGTGCGAGACCCCTGGGCGCCTTAACTACATAACGCGGTTTCTAGATATGTGAAACTGCAGCGGAGTCTTGACGGCCTGCAGGGCCCTGCTTCAGGGCCCTGTCTGCTGGCGCGGGCCGGGGTCAGAGTTCGTCGCGGATGTGCGTGGCGAGCGCCTCGATCGTTCGATCGTTGCGCCGGTAGTACGTCCACTTGCCGATCCGCTCGGACTCCAGCAGGTCGGCGTCCTTCAGCATCTGCAGGTAGCTGGACACCACGGACTGGGAGAGCCCGGACCGGGCCTGGATGTCACCGACGCAGACTCCGATGTGAAACCCCAGGCCCTGTTGGCGGTAGGCGCTCTCGTCGAAGTGCTCCGCCGGGTTCTTCAGCCACTGCAGGAACCGCAGCCGCGTCGGATTGGCCAACGCCTTGAATATGGCCAGGGTGTCCACAGTGCTCCTGCTAGCTCGCCGCGCAAGTACATATCTATATTTCTCGATGCGTAGGAGCGTGTCAACCGGGGTGTGGACCTGGACACTGAGGTTGTTCCTGGGGGAAGGTGCGAGAATGAGTCGAGGGGCTTGGTTCACGCTGTGAACCAAGCCCCTCGACTTCTGTCGGGGTGGCGGGATTTGAACCCACGACCTCTTCGACCCGAACGAAGAACGAGATGTGGTGCTACCTGCATGGTTGTGCACCAGTGCAGGTCAGGCTATTGGCATGCATTGGTCTCAGGAGGTGTGATCCGGCCTCCGGGGCAAGATCGTCTCCCAGATTTCTCCCGGCCGTCGTGGGCCTGAAGCTGTGTGGCAGCGAACGCCGCGACCAGTGAATGGCCGCCATGGGCCTGCGCAAGCGCCGAGCAAAGCCGCGCAGCCACGCCGCCGAAGGCGGCTTGACCACCCTGTAGAGCTCATTTCGGCAGCTACATGGCTTGGTTAGCCGCGTTCCTCGCCCTTTTGGGGAGATTGTTCCAGTTGCAATTCGCGTTTGCGTTGCTCTTCTTTCAGGCGCTCTGTGTAACGCGCAAAGCGTTCGAGTCTCTCCTCTTCAGTGGCATCGTCCGCGAAGTCGTCGAGTTTAAATTGCGCAGCGGTGTAGTGCTTTTCGATTTCGTCGGCAGTAGTCTGGAGACCTTGTCCGCGTTCGCGGAACTTGAAGTAGGCGGTAAGTCCCGCTGAAATTGTAACAGTCGCGCTTAATGCTGTGGCGATTAGCTGAAGTGTCGAAAACTCTCCTGCTCCGGATATGGCTGTAAATGTTGAAGCTAAAGCAGAAGCGACAATGATGATACCTTGAAAGGAGTTGTTTATGCGGCGATTTCTGGAAGCTCGCTGGCGGTAGTGGTCGATCCAGTCAAGTGCGCTTTCTCGGTAGATACGAAGAGTTTCCGGGGAGTCTAGCGGCAGTCTTGCGGCAAGAGTTTGTTTGTCATGGGCGAGATTTCTGACGGTGAGCGTCTTGTCTGTAATCTCGGGACTGTTTCGCCATGCCAGCCAGAATCCGAGTGCCATCAAGAATAAGACGGCGAAAAGGCTGACATATTGCGTTATTACCGGCTGTTCTCGCCATAGTCCAATTACGACTGAGTACCCGAGGAGGAGTGCGAGTAAGCTGCTCGCAATTACCATTCCCCAGTATGCGCGCTGGCTAGATTTGTGTCGAGAAAGCTGATTTGAGGCTAACTCGTACTCTTTGACTTTTTCTCTGTAATTGTGAAGGTTGGCGTCTTGTTCCATTTTGCTCCTTGGCTTGATGTTTCGCTGAAAGATAACCAAAACGGCGTCCGCGCATGTCTATTTCGCGTATTGGTACCGCCGTTTGGGTGTGGTGATATTGATCATGCGGGCAGCGAAACTTGGCACGACAGACCGCTTCCCGGATGATGATCGACGGCATAAGCTTGTCACTTGCCGGGAGCGTCTGGCGCGGTTTCCCGTGGCCCGTTCAAGTCTGTGCCGAGCTTGCCCCTTTCTCGCCACCGCCGCTCCACGGTAACTAACCGGCGAAGGCGTGAGGGGCGACCAGTGCGAGGATGGCGCACGCAAGGCCAACGGCGCCGAAGAGCCCGATACCAAATTGCCAAAGACGGTACGAGCGCCAGCGAGCGGCGAACCCTGGGGCTCCAAGATTGAGCTCCCAAGCGAGTCTGCGCCGATGTTGATGAACGACGTCCAGGCCGTGGCGCTTCTCGAACTCCTCAAGCCATTGGCTGTCTACTCGTTCATGCCATCGGTGCTTAGCCATAAGCTGCATGGTCAAGACGGAGACAAGTGCGGCGAGGCCAGACGCGAGAATTCGAGACAGTCGCCCTGATTCATGGCCGAGCGTGATCGTCAGGAGAAACGCCTGTGCCGTAAGCCCAAGTGCCGGAACTTGCCACATCAGTGTGTCGTATTGCGCCCTCCGTTGGGCGACCGCCTGATAGGTAGCCAGTGACCATTGCTTTTTATCTTGCTCTCCATCAGGCACACGCCGTTGGGCCATAAACCGATCCTTTCGACGGGGACGCCCCGGGGGACATCGCCGCTTCAGCTTCTCTCGGGCTACGGCAAGACGCCACGCCATCCATCGCCCTAACGGACGTCCCTGCAGGGTGAGCGAGCTCGGTCACGGACTTCCAAATAACGAAGCTGATCACCACAACGCGCTCACAGCGCCAGACTGCGTCCGGCAAGCAGAGCCGAACCAAGGCCTTGGTGTCCTACATGCCCGCCACCGACGCGGCGAGAACCCCAAGGGCCTGCCCGTGCGGACGGAAGGGTGGCCAGGCTACGGCTGACACGCCAGTCCGCCAACATCGATGATGACTCGCCGCCGGGTAGGTCCTTCCTTCCCGGGAACGCTATTTCAATCAGTCTCAGGCGATCTGAGGGCGCGAAATTCAGCCCGCTGCTGCGCCTCAGCTGCCCGTTCGGCCACGCTCGTGCGTCGTCGCCCCAACAGGCCGAATTGCGTCGATCGAGCCCACAATGGCCGCATGGACGCCGATCACTTGCGTCAACTTGAACTGACCAGAGCAGAGCGAGCAGCCATGGACCGGCCGAAGCTGGAACATAAACGCCCTAGCGGCGTGGACGACTCCACGGTGGTTGCCGTCGGCAAGCTCAGCGAAGCGTTGGAAACCGTCGAGCGAGCACGCGGCCACCTCTACGAGTTCCACCAGCTGATCGGTTCCGGTGCGGCCGCTCTCTGTGAGGCTGTGGCAGCCCTGAAGGAGTGCGGCCATGGAGAGTTGGCCGACACGATCGAACGCGAACTCGTTGGCCGCAATGTCATCCCAGGGCGATGGACGTTCCAGGTCGTCGAGGAATTCGACGACGGTTACTGGGCCTGCTTCCGCGAACACGAGCGGCGAGTTCGTGACCTGCTGCTTCAAGGTCGGCGGCACGTTTTCGAAGCCGAGATGAAAGAGCGGGAGCGGAGCATCGACGAGAGCGGCCTACCGCTACCGGGGCACGAGGCAACGCCGGATTGATGTCGATCGCGGGGTCATTCCTCCGGCTTGGCCCGCAGTTCGCGGATCTGCTCGCGAACTTGTTCGACATCCCAGCGGTAGTGCCCACCGAGCGTCGTTTCCGTCGGCTTGAGCAGGCCTTCGCGGACGTAGCGGGCCACGGTGCGCGGGCTGATTCCAAGCTCCCGCGCCAACTCACCCGAGGTGACCAGCCGATTCCGTGTCACACAATCGACTGTCGCAGTTGACGCGTTTGTCTTCCTGTCGGCAGACTCGTTCGCGTCGTAAGACTTGATTGGCTTGCTTGGCGCGTTTGTCTCGATTTTTGGGGGTCTGACCATGGCCAGCCAGGCGTGTTCGCTCGCAGTGCTTCTTCGCGCGGTTCAGTGGGAGCTTGACGAAGCGGCGTTCGAGATCGGCGGCGGGCGATACAGCGAGGAGCAACGGGCAACGCTCGCTGACCGCCTTGACCAACTCGCGACCGTCCTGCGTACCAATGGCCAGCTCGCCATCGTCGACGAGACGAGCGCCTGAGCCTGCGCGAACAGAACGGCCGTCATGGTGCGCTGCGATGTGCACCATGGCGGCCGTGTGGGAATCGGCTCAGCGGCCGGGGTAGTCGGCCTTCGGGATGAGCTTCCCGACCTCGACCACCTCAACCGGGGTTCCATCCACGGCGGGCGCGTTCGGCTCTGCCGCGAAGATCCCGGCAGCGCGGACCGCGGCTGCGCGCTGAAGGGCGATCCTTCGGCCGGCACCGCCCCACGCCTTCCAGGCCTGCGCCTTGTGGGTCTGGTTGGGGTGTTGCCGGTAAAGCCAGGTCAAGGCGGGGGCGTTGTAGCCGTCGACCACTTCGGACAACGCCGCGAGCATCACCAGGTCGTCATCCGCAGGGGAAGCGGCCCAGCCGCCAAGAGCGCGGAGGGTCGCGGTGCGCATCATGAGCCCGGCGCAATGAATCGGCCAGTTCCCGCCGTTGTCGGCGGCCCATGCGTTGACGCGGCCTGCCGGGACGACGCCGTGGTCGAGCATCGACCTGAACGAGGCACGACTGCCATCCGGCATTAGGTCGTCGGCCTGCCCGATCGCCCAGTGAATCGAGGGGTCGGCGAACCGCGGAATCAAGGTCGTGAAGGAGCCAGGCAGCAGGATGTCGTCGTGGTCGAGGATCTGCACCAGGTCGCCGGTCACCCTCGACAGCGAGAGGTTGCGGGTCATCGCGAGGCCGAGCTGCGCTTCGTTGGCTTCATAGCGAGCGAAGTCGAGCCCGTCGAACTGCGCGGCCAGCGACGGGGCCGGCCCGTCTTCCTGCACGACCCATTCGAGCTCCCAACCGGTTGGGAGCTCTTGAGCCTTGACGCTCTCGATCGTGTCGCTCAAGTAAGTCGCGGTGGGGCCGTACGCTGCCGTGACGATCGAAATCCGGGGCATGAGGTCTCCGTTCCTGCGCAGTTCGGGGGAGGGGTCACCACAAGGTCAGCGGCGTCGAGAAGCTCAGCTTGGTTCGATCGGCGGGAAAGTCGGCGTCGGAGATTTCAACGGTCCTGCCCTGCGTGTCGATGGAGATACGACGGATACGGATCATGGGAATGCCGGGGTCCATGCCCCACTGCTGTGCCGTGACCGTGGTGGGCATGGCGGCGGTGACCTCATCATCGATGCGGGCAAGCTCGATACCGGCGGCTGCGTAGAGCTGGTGCTGAGTACCGCCGGGGTGGGGCCTGGTCGATTCAAAGATCTCCGGCTGTGCGCTGACCAGGTCGTACGGGATGTACGACACGCTCCACGCTTCGAGGTGCCCTGACTCCGGGTCAGTCAGCTGGAACACGCGGCGGAGCACGTCGGCCCCTTGCTCGATGTCGAAGCCCTTTGCGAGGTCGGCATCGGCCTTGATGGTGTCGTGCGTGGCCGTGAATTCCAGGTCGTCGAGCGGGACGCCGAGGTCGTTCTCGGCAACGCCGTTCTGTCCCCGTTCGCCCTCCGCCGCCAGCACCAGGTCCTTTTCGACCTGATGCCGGTTCGAGGATCGGACAACCTGCCGCGGCTGAGTGCGCACAACGGGCGCCTTCCCTCTGCCGCCAGTGATCAGCCCTTGCTGCTTGAGCAGGGAGATCGCCGCCCGGGCGGAGTTGAGCGAGCAACGCCACCTGTCGGCTAGCTCATGCAGCGTCGGCAGCGGGTCGCCCGGTGCCAGATCGCCGCGCTCGATCTGCATACGGATGTCATCCGCGATGCGCAGCTGCATTGGCGCTGCGACGGCGGTCGGTCGAGGTTCCATGTGTCGCATAGTACGCCGGTTTGAAGGTTTGTAGGCAAACCCCTTGCGTGTGATCCGCTTCCGGGCTAACGTTCTCGTCATCGCCAGTTTGTAGGCAAACCCTCAAACCGGCAAACGAGTCAGTTTGGCCCGTTCGTATCAACACAGTGAGAGGTCACGATGAACGTTTTCCCAGGTGCGCACCAGGCTGGGGAGATCACCCCCGAGTACTTCGCGCTGCACATCCGCAAGGCGCTGGACGAGGAGTCCGGTCCGGAGGAGTACATGGACGACCCGCTGGCGGGCGTCGCTGGCCCGGGCCAGGGCGAGCTGCTGGTGGAGGAGTTCGCGTCGCTGGCCGAGCACCCCGAGGTGGTTGCGGCTGGTCTCGCGGTGGTCGAGGCCGAGGCCGCGGTCATGGAGGCCGAGGACGCCGGCGTGACTGACGAGCTGGCGATGTGGCGGTTGGACAAGGCGCGTGCCGCGGAGCGCAAGGTGCTGGCGGGTCTGCAGCGGCGGCGGGCGCTGGCGCACACCGAGCGGGCGGTGTCGCGGGTGGCGCAGGTGGTTCCGATGCGTCGGTTCGCGGTGATCGAGGGGGGTGCGGCGGCATGACCCACGTCAACCTGGTGAACGTCCAGCGGGTGCCCGGCGGCGTCTCGGTGCCGAGCGTGACCATGACCGTTCGCGGCATCTCCTACAACCTCCCGTCCCCGCAGAGCCAGGTGACCGGTGCGGTGTTCGTGCACCCGGTTGCCGAGGCCGACGAGGACAGCAACTCGATCCGGATCCGGTTCGACCTCTGGCAGGCCACCTGCGACCTCGGACACCGGTTCCAGTCGCTGCCGTTGAACTTCCCGGACATGGCCTCCGCGGTACGGGGCGCGAGGCAGTTTGACGCCGACCCCGGCATCGACTGGGACAGCCACAGCGAGGACCTCGAGATGTGGGCCGTGGCCTTCGTCGAGCGGGAACGTGCGCAGCAGGGCGGTGGTCAGTGATGACTGACGCGGTGAGGGTGGCGACGTTCCCGTTCCGGGTCCTGTTTCGCCTGATCAAGTTCCTGCTGCTCCCGGCCTTGTTCGGTGCGCTTTCGGTGTGGCTCTACACCGCGATCGGGGCGCCGTGGTTGCTGGTGCCGATCGTGTTCTGCGTGGTGTGGGCGCTGGTGATGCTGCGGTTGTGGCAGGTCCAGGTGAGCGGTGAGTTGCGGTCGTTGGCGCGGGGCACTGTGCACGTGGCTGGTCCGCGGCGCCGCCGGTCGGGGCGGGGTGATCGCTGGTGAGCATGGCCGACTATGCCCAGGCGCAGGAAGCCCGCCGGAATGGTGCGGCTGAGCGCAAGCTCGCGGCCGATCGGGAGCGGCGGGAGCAGGCACGGCTCGACCGGGAGCACAAGTCTCGGCTGAGCGCCCAGAAGGCCGAGGCTCGCAGGGCCGCGCGTCGGGAGTTCGGGGCGTCGTGCTGGCGGGTCCTGCGGGATTACGGGTTGTGGGTGCCGCTGATCGCCGCTCCTACGGCGATGGCCTGGCATGCCCAGGCCGAGCAGGGGCGTGCGTTGTATGGGTCGATCGGTGAGTTGCTGCCGGTGCTGACCGAGTCGGCGGCGTGGGTGATCTCTTTCGAGATCGGCCGGCGCATGGAGCAGGGTGTGGCTGTTGGCCGGGCCCGGGTGGCGATGTGGACCGTGGCCGGTGCTGCTGCGGCCATGATCTTCATGCACGGTCTGAACGCCAAGGGCTGGATGGCCGGTGTGGTGATGGCTGCGGTGTCGGTCGCCGGTCTGGTGATGCATCAGATCAAGGTGTCGATGGACGCCGCCGCGAAACGGGGCGAGGTTCGCCAGCCGCGGCTAGGGCTGCGGTGGCTGTGGGCCCCGTGGCGGGCAGCCTCCGCCTCTCGCCGGGCAGCGGTGACCGGGCAGCCTGTGACCGAGGTTTTCGACGACCGTCCCCGCGAGGAACGGAAGCTGGCTGCGGTCGCCGGCAGGCGGGCACGCAGGATCCGTCGCGCCGCGATGCGCCAGGCCAAGGGGCGGGTGTTCCCGGACGGTCGTGTGGCGCTGATGTACGCCTCGGCGACTGTCGAGCTCGTCAGTTCCGGGTGGTTCCGGCGTCCTGTTCTCCAGCCCGTGGACCCGGGACATGACGACTGGGTCGACAGTGTCGAGAACTGGCTGAGCCTCGACACCCAGTCGAAGCCGCACAGCGGTTCCGGAACTGGTTCCCAGAGCGATGACCAGCGGGAACTCGGCAACCTGACGGTCCTCACCCCGGGCCTCGCGCGGGTGCCGGAACCGGGGGCGGAACCGCCACAGGAACCCTCCGCTGACGAGCGCGCCGATGACGCCCGCGACCTCGCACGGGTGCGGAGCCTCATCGCGGCCGGAGAACTGGCCGCACAGCCCACCGTCACCGACATCCAGACCGCTCTGCGCATCCAGCGCAAGCGCGCCTCGCAACTGCGACGGCTGCTCCACCAAGACGACAGCGGCAACAAGGCCGCCTGAGACCGACAGGAGACAGCACGATGCCCGCTTCCAACCGAGTCCAGACCTACCTCGAACTGGCCGAGAAGCTCCTGAACCGCTCCGCCGAGAGCCCCGCGTTCGAGGACTCCTTCCTTCAGCAGGCCAAGATCGCCCGCCGCCTCGCCACTGTGGCCACCCTCCCGCACCCGTGCGAGCGCTACCTGGAAGCCGCCTTCGAGGCCATCAAAAAGACCTATGTGCCCGCCACCTACGGCGACATGGAGCGCGCGGGGGTCTACATCGACCTGTGCTTCACCTACGACACCGCCCACGCATCCGGCATGGCCGCCTGAGTTTTCCACCCGCTGTTGAGGAGGAGTCAGTTATGGACGAGAAGTCGAAGCTGCTGGACCAGCCGGTTTTCGAGTCGCCGCGGGCGATCCGGGAGTTCTGCGAGAACGGCCGCAAGGTCCTGCGTCAGGCCTACTTGCACTTGGCGTTGAGCGCTGAGGAGCTGCAGGCGGTGCTCAAGGACCACCCGACGAACGGATCCCCGGTGTTCATGGGGCTGGACGCCCGTGTTCGTGCGCGGCTGGTGGCCAGCCACCTGGGCCGTGCGGCGCAGGGCATCGAGGTGGCGTCGGTGGAGATGACGCGCACGTTCACCTCGTACCACAAGCACTTCCTGCAGCAGTTCGAAACCAACAAGGGCAGCAGGCGCCGGCCGTTCAACGTCAACGACCAGTAACCACCGACCACTGCGTGATGTGTGACCGCGAGGCCACCGGAAAGGAGCGAAAAGTCATGGTCAGCAAGCGGAACGGGGAGGGTGACCTCGCGGTCGCCGACGCCGCCTACTTCGTGCCGAAGAAGCACTGGGGCAGCCGCCTGGCGCCATACGCCAGCGAATGGGGCGGATGGTTGGCGACCTGGCCCGTGGCAGCCGGGGCGCACCTGTGGATGACCAGTACGCCGGAAGCGCTGCCGTGGGCCTCGGCCGGACTGACGCTGCTGGGCACCGGCGTGACGGCGTTGACCTGGTACTGCGCTCGGGCTCGGGCGGTGGTGGTGCGCCGGTTCGCCACCGCCACCTCCGGGATCACCGCGGCGTGGACCACGGCGGCCACGATCCAGGGCCCGTGGGAGACCCCACTGTTCCAGCTGTGGGCGTTCGGCGGTGCCACGGTGGCGCTGTCCTGGTCGATCTTCAAGGCCCTTAAGCGGGGCGGGGACTCCGAGGGCGGCAAGGACGGGCTGTGGGAGAAGGTCAAGCTCGCCGGGGTCACGACCGGTCCGCTAGCGGTCGAGCCGAACAAGGTCTCCGGACCGCTGCAACTGCCGCCGGGTGAGATCGACGCCAACGACGTGCAGAAGAAGGCCGATCTGATCGCCTCCTACCTGGGGCTGCGTAAGGGCGCGGTGCGCATCGCCGAGAACCCTGAGGACGCCTCGCAGGCGGAGATGACCATCGTGCCGCGCGATGTGCTGCGCGAGTCGATGGACTGGGAGGGCCCGTCCCACCCCGGTGGATCGATCGCCGACCCGATCGTCTTCGGGGTCTACGAGGACACCGAGCTGGTCCGGATGTGGCTGCCCGGCGACAAGGCGGCGGGCCGCAACGCCACGCACGTGCAGATCAACGGGATGAACGGCTCCGGGAAGTCGCAGGGCTTCAAGGAAATCGCCACCGACATCCTCACCCGCCGCGACGTCAACCTGGTGGTGCTCGACCCGTCCAAGGGCGACCAGACCGTGGCCTTCCTCAAGGGCAGCCCCGCGTTTCCGGTCACCAACCCGGCCAAGTGCAAGAAGCTCGTGAAGAACCTGCCCGCCGCGATCACCGAAAGGGCCTCACAGCTGGGCCAGTGGGGCTACGACCAGTGGGTTCCCGAGGCCTTCACCAAGCACGGCATGCCGTACCTGGTGGTGTGGGTCGAGGAGGCCAGCAAGCTCCTGCAGGGCAACGAGAAGTTCACCACCATCGCCCAGGAAGCCCGCTCCGCCGGGATCAGCCTGGTGCTCTCCCAGCAGCGCAGCACCTTCCGGCAGATGAGCACCGACGTGCGAGCCCAGCTCGGCACCGCGATCTGCTTCGGCGTCAACGACCCCGAAGACGCCGGGTACTCCCTGTCCGACGAGACCCTCGACGCCGGCGCCGCCCCGCACCGCTGGAAGAACCGCCTGCCCGGCGCCTTCTACATGGAAGCCCCGGGTGTGGAGGAGACCCGGTTCGCCACCCCGGCCCGCACCTTCCGCGTCTCCGACGAGCAGCTGACCGCCGACATCGCCGAACACGCTCACCACGCCCCGGCGATGTGGGCCCCGACCGCCAAGACCCTGGGCCTGCCCCAGCGGGCCCAGGACACCGAGGACGACGGGAAGGAGGACAACGTCGTGGCCCTGCACCCCAATGCGGTCCCGGAGGAGGACGCGGACCGGCTGGACGACTTCGAGGACTCCCTGGAGGGCGAGGACGCCGACTTCGAGGACGACCCGGACGACCCCGAGGCCGGGCTGACGCCGCTGCCCCCGGAGACCGAAACCGACCTGGACGACGTCGACCCCGACGCCGAGCTGCCCGAGCTGGACGAGGGCACCGCGACGATCGACCTGCCCCAGATCAAGCCGAGCCTGGCACAGGCCAAGGCAGCCGTGGCCGACTGGATCGCCCGCCAGACCGAGGTATTCGGCCCCAAGGACGTGCCCCAGGACCTGCACGGCCGCGACCGCTCCTGGGCCTCCCGCGAGCTCTCCGCGCTCGCCGAACAGGGACGTATCGAGCGCGCGGACGACCCGGGCACCTACCGCACCCGCTCCGCGCGCGGACACGCAGCGTGACAAACAGGGGTGCGTGAGGCGTGCACACAGTGCGCACCGTGCACACACCCCTCTAGTCCCGGACCAATGCGCGCGGGCGCGTGCGCGCGCGAAACGGGTTTTATAACAACGTTTCCAAATTTGCACACCCCACTTGCACGGCTCGAAGTGTGCCCAGTATCGACTACAGAGGGTAGTTGAAATGAGATTGGAGAGACCGATGGTGGAGTACGTTCCGGCCTCCTCGCAGGCCGACCGGATCGCCCAGAACAAGACCAGCGTCGTCGAGGAACTCAAGCGGGCCGACACCAAAGCGCAGATCCTGCTCGGTCTGATCGTCGGCACCCTGGCCGGCATCGTCGGCCTGACCCGCACCGGGGTGTCCACCGCCGCCGAGGTGCTGCTGGTGCTGGCCGCGATCCCGGCCGCCGCCGCGGTGGTGTTCCTGGCACTGACCATCCGCCCCTTCCTCGGCGGCGCCCAAGCGGGATTCGTGCGGTGGGCGCACTTCGTCGGTGAGCCCGAAGCGCTCCTGGCCGACCTGGAACGCCCCGCCCAGCTGGAGACCGGGCACGCGGCCGCCGAGCTGGCGAAGCTCTCCCGGCTCGCGGTGAACAAGTACGAGCGCATCGCCTACGCCGTCTACCTGTTCCTGCTCGCCCTCGCCGTCGCCCTGCTCGCCCTGTTCCTCGCCTGACCCACCACGGCCGGAAGAAAGGAGAACCCCAGTGACGCGATTCGACCTCCAGGACGGCGGCCCGGACCTCCTGGGCCTGGAACGCAGCCTCACCGCCACCCACGAAGCGGGCCACGCCATCATCGCCGTGCTCTTCGGCCTGCAGGTCACCGAGATCAAGATCTGGCGCAGCGGACACAGCTACGCCGGGCACGTCCTCACCCCGATCGACGAGGACAACCACGACGACCTCACCGCCAGCCTGCACACCGCGGTCGCCGGACACGAAGCCGAGGCCTTGTGGCGGGCCAACCACCTCAAACAGTCGCGCGGAGCGGCGATCCGGGACAGCCGCCCCGGCTGCAAGCACGACATGGCGGCGTTCCGCGAGTACCGCCGCCTCGGCAAGGACCTGCCCACCGAAACCGCCGCCCGACAGCTCGCACACCGCCAGCTCGTCACCCACTGGTCCCGCATCGAGCGCCTCGCCGACCGCCTCACCCGCGCCGGCCACCTCACCACCGTCTGACCCCACCGCCAGACCCACCCGCGCCCCGCAGCCGACAGCGCGGCGCCGCGATCTCCCCAAGGAGGCAGCCTGATGTCCGACCTCGCCACCATCACCACCGACCTCGCCGAATGGCTTGACGGCCTGCCGCTCGACGTTCTGCCCCCGGTCACGAACGTGAGCATCCGCCCCAGCGGGCTGTGGGTGGACGAAGTGGAGATCCAACTGGGGACCACCGACGACTCCCTGATCGCCATGGCCGTCTGGGCCGAACACCTCGCGACTGATGTATCCATCACCAGGACCTCCAGATTCGTCCAGGCAAAGATCTCCGCTGCGACACGTACCGCCCGGAATGTGGCTGTGTGGACGCACTTCGACCTGGAGGACGTGGGCGCGCTCACTTTTCACGGCGTTCGTCTGACGGCTGGTTGCCCGATCAAGGTCACCGCCGCTCGTCTGCGCCAGATCGCAGCGTGGAGGGCTGAGCAGTGAACACGACAGTCGAACAGCTCCGCCAGTGGGCGTTGTGCCTGGCCGAACTCGGGTGGAAGGTGTTTCCGCTCTTGCCGGGGACGAAGCGGCCCGCTCTGCACGGACACCGCACCTGCACCGGCGAGGGCGTCTGCCGGGACGGGCACCTGGGGTGGGAGCAGCGCGCCACCTCCGACCCCACCCGGATCTGCCGGTGCTGGGCGCACCGCCCGTACAACATCGGGCTGGCCACCGGCCCCTCCCTGCAGTTGGTCATCGACCTCGACCAGCCCAAGCCTGGGCAGGAGGAGCGGAGCGGAGCCGAGCGGTTGGCGGACCTGGCCCGCCGGCATGGCGAAGAGGTCCCGGAGACCTACACCGTGACGACCCCGTCCGGCGGCACCCACCTGTACTTCCGGGCACCGGCCGAGACCGAACTGCGCAACACCTCCGGAGTGCTCGGGCCGCTGATCGACACCCGAGGCCACGGCGGCTACGTCGTCGCCGCCGGATCGATCACCCTGCAGGGCGGGTACGAGCTCTACGACGACTCCGAACCTGCGGTTTTGCCGGGGTGGTTGGCCCAGGCGCTGGCTTTTCGGCCGTCTCCGGTGATCTCAGCGCCTCGTGAGATCGCCGCTGCCCGCCCCTCCGCCTACGTGTCGGCAGCACTGCGGGCCGAGGCGAAGCGGGTCAGGGAGGCCGAACCAGGGCAGCAGAACAACACCCTCTACACCGCCGCGCTCGCGCTCGGCCGTCTGGTCGCGGGCGGTGCGGTCGAGGAGGCGCGGGTCCGGGATGTGTTGCACCGCGCCATGTCCCGGCTGCCCGACGTCCGCCCGCACGATCCGTGGACCCCGAGCGCGATCGACGCCACGATCAGCTCGGGCCTGCGCACGGCGGCCACCTCGCCCCGGCGCATCGACAGGCACACCGGTTCCGGTTCGGGGCAGGTGGCGGCATGAGCGGCTACCTGCAGCCCCGGCGCGGGGACTGGGTGACCTTCCACCGCGACCCGGTCTACACCCCGGCCTGCCACCGGGCGTGCCGGAAACCCGGCGGGCACCAGGGATACGCCGGCGTCGGCCAGGTCGAGTGCCCGCACCCCGAGTGCGTTCACGGGCGCCCGGCGTACCGAGTTCGCCACTGGCACCCCGACCGCACCGGGGAGCTGGAGGCCCTCACAGCGGTGGTCGCGGCGGACCGACTGATCGCGATCACCCGCAGGCCGCGCGCCATGCCGGTCCTGCTGGGCGCCGAGCCGCCGACCGGCTGGGAGGCCCTGGCGGCATGAGCTCCCCGCTTCCGCAAACCCCTGGGTTGGGGCGCATTCAGCGCCCCAACCACCCCGCCGACGCTGGAGAGGAGGCCCCGGTGGCCGCACACCTGGCAGCCGTTCCCGACATGCCCGACGCCGGAGAACAACCCGGACTGATCTGGGAACAGCCCGTTCCGCTGGGCAGCCAGCGTGTCCTGCCGCCGTTCCCGGTCGAAGTTCTGCCCAACTGGCTGGCCGAGCAGGTCAACGCGGTGGCCACCGCGACGCAGACCCCGCCGGATCTGCCGGGGTGCGTGGCGCTGGCGGCACTGTCCACCGCGGTCGGCGGGCGGGCCGTCGCCCGGATCCGTCAGGGCTGGGACGAACCGGTCAACATCTACAGCGTGGTCGCTCTGCCGCCCGCGAGCCGGAAAACGGCGGTGTTCCGGGCGATGACCACCCCGCTGACCGCTGCCGAGCGGGAGCTGACAGCGAAGATGACCCCGGTGATCGAGCAGGCCCGGCTCGAGCGCAAGACCGCCGAATCCGTGCTGGAGAGGGCAGAACGAGCCGCCGCCACCGCCGACAGCGGGGACCGGGACACCGCACTGGCCGAGGCCCTCGACGCCGCCCTGGAAGCAAAGGAGAAGGAAGTCCCGGCCGAGCCGCGGCTCATCGTCGACGACATCACCCCCGAGGAGGTCGCCACGCTCCTGTCCCAGCACGGCGGGCGTCTGGCTGTTCTGTCCGCCGAGGGCGGGATCTTCGACATCCTCGCCGGCCGCTACAGCGGGTCCCCGAACCTCGGTGTCTTCCTCAAGGGCCACGGCGGGGACCTGCTGCTGGTCGACCGCAAAGGCCGCCCGCCCGAGCGGGTCGATAACCCCGCGCTCACCCTCGGCGTCACCGTGCAGCCCGCGGTCATCGACGAGCTCGGTCGCACCGCCATATTCCGCGGCACCGGCCTGCTCGCCCGATTCCTCTACTCCCTGCCCGAAAACACCGTCGGGACACGGCTCGCCGACCCGCCCCCGGTGCCCGCCGAGATCTCGGCCACCTACGACGAGAACCTGCGCGGGCTGGTGATGACTCTGCACGACTGGACCGACCCGGCGGTGTTCGCGTTCTCCCCGGAGGCCAACGAGGTCCTCATCGACCTGCACAACACGATCGAACCGAAACTGCACCCCCAGCGCGGGGAATGGGCCCACATCGGCGACTGGGCCGGAAAGCAGGTCGGCCAGACCGCGCGGCTGGCCGCGCTCCTGCACGCCGCCCAACACCCCGGCGAACCGTGGGCCCGCCCCGTCGACCGCGACCTCGCCGAAGCCGCACGCACCCTCGGCGACTACTTCGCCCAGCACGCGCTCGCCGTGTTCGAGCGACTCGGCGCCGACCCCGCCGTCCAGGGCGCGCACGCGGTCCTGCAGTGGATCACCCAGAACCAGATCCGGGCGTTCACCAAACGCGAAGCGCACCGGTCCCTGGCCAGCCGCTTCCCCAGCGCCACCGACCTCAACCCCGCCCTGGCCATGCTCGAAGACCACGGCCACATCGCCTGCGTGGAGCAGCCCCACACCGGCCGGGGCAGGCCGCGCAGCCCGTCCTATTGGACCCATCCCCGCTACCACCCCGGACAGAAATGACGGAAATGACACAAACCCCAGCAGCAGGCCGAAACCGCAGGTCACACCCGCCGCCCGCTCGCCCGGCGGAGGCCTGACAGAAACCGCCCGAAAATCTGACACAAATACGCCGCCACGAGTGCCGCACCGGGCCGCCGACCACCGCCGAGGCGCCCTCCCGGATTTCTGTCAGATTTTTCGTCGATTTCTGTCAGAGCCCACCCACACCGTCATCCAAAGCTTTGACCAGCACAAATAGTGGCGCCAGCGATTTCTGTCATTTACGTCATTTCTGTCAGGCGCCCGGCTGCCCGCCGCCGAGCACCTCCTCACCGGAATCGCCCGCGCTCCCGGACACACCACCACCGCAGCTGTCGCCTGAAACAGGCGCCGAGAAGGGAGAACCGTCATGCGCACCATCACGCCGACCACCCCGACCGTCATCGACCACCTCTTCGGCCCCCTTGCCACCCCAGTGCCAGGCCCCGTCGAAGCCTCCTCCGCAGCGGGCCTGGTCGTCGCACCACGGATCAGCCGAGAGCCCGGCGAGGGACAGTGGTGCTTCACCGGTGAGTGGCAGGTGGTACACGCCGCATCCGGCCACGTGGTGGCGTGGCTGATCGACGCAGGCCTGGGGCACGCCCGTGAGGCTGCCGACATCCTGGGCCGCGGGCGTACCGACTGGACCCAGCCGGCCGAACTCCTACGCACGGACCCGCTAGCGCTCGACGCCGTCGAGTCGCTCCGCGAACAGACGACTCCCGCGATCCTCGAGCACCGCCCCGTCCTGCTGCACGACACCAGCTGGCGCCAGATCCCGCCGCCCTGGTCGGTCGCCATGGTCGACACCGCTGGCGACTTCTTCGACGGATCCTGCTGCTGGACCTATGCCCAGGCGGAACGCCTCGCCCTCCAGCTCGGCAACCTCTACGTCGGGGACACCGACGAGAGCTTCGACCTCACGATCAGCCGACTGTCCGACCCGTTCTGGGAACTGCACTGCGCCCGCCGCGGATGCGACGAGGTCCTCTGCGACGACTTCCCCGAAATCTCCCCCCACCGCGAAGAAGTCGCTTCCTCCGCCGAAAGCGACAACTGGCGACAGCTCGACAACCGCCGCTGGCTGTGCACCGCCTGCAGCCGCCTCTTCTGGTCAGTCACCAACTAGAGGATCCAGGCCCACTGCGCACTTCACGCCGGAAGAGATTCCGAACCGGCTCAACGAGTACGTGGCGTTGCTCGAAAAGGAAGCACAGGAGGTCAGCAGTGACGAATGGACGTAATCGAGGCGAGGGCGGCCTGCCAGTGCTGTACACGCCGGAAGAGGTGGGCCGGACGCTCGGCCGGTCCGGCTGGTGGGTGCGAGAGCAGTGCCGACGTGATCGCTTTCCTCATACGCGGGCGGCGGGCGCGATCCGCTTTACCCGTGAACAGTTTGACGAGGTCTTGCAGGTCCTGGAGCGCCGCCCTGAGTCATCGCCGCAGCAGGAGCGCGCGGCCAGCAGGCGCCCCCGGCGTCAGCTCTCGTCGAGCGGATCCGTCGTCCAGCTTCGAGCTCGGCCGCCTCGTCGGAGCCGACCTGCAGCACCGGATGACGCATCCAGCGCGGCGTGACGTGACTCGTCGAGGACGTCAGGTGACGGGATTAGTGAACCCTGAGAGGAAAACGCCAGGTTATGGGTTTTGCGGAGAATCGCGGCAGCTACTTCCGCGCCAGGTTCAAAATCGCGCCCGGACGCTACGGCACAGTCCGGGATGCGTCCGGCGCGACGGCGAAGTTCCGTAACAAGCGCGAGGCTGAGACGGCCGCGAATGACGAAGAGGCGAAGATCCGGGCGGGCGGGTGGCGCGATCCGTCGGCTGGCCGGATCACCTTCGGCGCCTACGTGCGGCGTTGGTATGCCGGTCAGGACCTGGCGGCGTCAACGATGCAGAACTATCGCCGACACATCGAGGAACACCTGCTGCCGGAGTTCGAGCACCACGCATTGGCCGAGATCCTGACCGCAGATGTCGACGGATGGGAGCGAAAGGAGCGGGAACGCGGTTACGCGGTGTCGAGCATCAAGACCTGGCGGGGCACGCTGCATTTGGTGCTGGCCGACGCGGTCGAGGAAAAGTTGATTGGCGCGAATCCGGCCACCAAGCGAAGGGGACGGGGCAAGCGCGCCGGACGCTCCAGCGACCGAGGCCCGGAGAAGGTCATCACCGGCCCGCTCGGGGTGTTGCTGATCGCGGAGCGGGCCGCACTGCTCGCTGGTCGCGACGACGAGTTCGTTGGCGTCACGTTGAAAGGCTTCACCGGACTGCGGTGGGCTGAGCTGGTCGGCCTGGAAACACGATTCGCCCGTGAGAAGTCAGTGCGGGTGGAGTGGCAGCTCTACGAGCTGGACTCTGGCGAGCTGCTGCGCTGTCCGCCGAAGGATGATTCGTACCGCACGGTCGACATGCCGCCGTGGTTGTCGAGGTTGGTCTCTGGTCACATTGCCCGGACCTCGCCGAAGCCGTGCCCATGCCACGGCCGGACGTACGTGTTCCGAGGTTTCGGCACTGCGAACGGCGCGACTGGCCGACCGGGCGCGAGGCTGATCGATGTGGCTCGGCGGGCTGGGGTGTCCACGGGCACGGTGTCGAACGTGCTGAACCGTCCGGCCGGGGTCGCCGAGGACACCCGGACGCGAGTGGAGAAGGCGATCGCTGATCTCGGGTATGTGCGCGGCGCTGGAGCGCCGGTTCCTGCTCCTCACTGGAGACGCACCGGGTTCGCCACGTGGCTGTTCCAGCCAGCGGCCACCGGGTGGTACCCCAAGAAGTCCCCGCGGCCGTCGCAGCCGGTTCCGGTTCTGGCCGAACCATGGCCAGGAGTGCCGGCACGTGGGCGAGGCGCGCACGCACGCGCCGAGGCGTGCTGGGTGCCGATTGCACCGGGGCTCACCCCGCATGGCCTTCGTCACTCCCACCGGACCTTGATGGAAGAGCTCGGCACGCCAGCAGTGCTCGCCGACGACCGCATCGGACACACGGACGGGTCCGTCCAGCGGCGCTACACGCATGTGACGTCAGAGATGCGGACCCGCCTCGCCAGCGACCTGACCCGGCGCTGGGAAGAGGCGCTGGACGCCCGGCTGGCCATGTCGCCGAGCTCGCCGGTAGGCGCCCTGGACGAGCTGCTGCAGGCACGGAAGGGAGGCCGGTAGGGGAGAGGATTCCGAGATTTTCTCCCAGAATTCTCCCAACAGTGGGGGTCGGGCATGAAGAAAGGGCCTGGTCGGAACTTCTTGCGAAGTCCTGACCAGGCCCTTTCACCTGTCGGGGTGGCGGGATTTGAACCCACGACCTCTTCGACCCGAACGAAGCGCGCTCCCAAGCTGCGCCACACCCCGATACTTCAGCGGAGGAGCATCTCGGGTGCTCGCCCCAACCGCTGAAGAGTACTTTACCGGACGCCCTCACCCGTCCCGAATGGGGTCCCCTTATTGACGTTTCCGCTGGTAGCGGCCGAATTTTCGGAGCGGGGCAGCAGAGTCAGCAAAGTCGCCTCCGGTGGGCAGGCGAACCGCACCGGCGCGTACGGCGAAGTGCCCAGCCCGGCCGAGACGTGCAGGTGCATCCGCTCGCCCCAGGTGGACGCGCCGCGCGCTCGGGGCCGGTCGAGCTCGCAGTTGGTCACCAGCGCGCCGTAGCCCGGCAGTCGCAGCTGGCCGCCGTGCGTGTGCCCGGCCAGCACCAGGTCGTAGCCGTCCTCGGCGAAGCTGTCCAGCACGCGCGGCTCGGGGGAGTGCGTCACGCCGAGGCGCAGCTGCACGCCCTCCGGCGGCGTCCCGGCGATCAGGTCGTAGCGGTCGGCGTGCAGGTGCGGGTCGTCCAGGCCTGCGATGTGGATCCGGACCCCGGCGACCTCGATCTCGTGGCGCCGGTGCGTCGCGTCCAGCCAGCCGCGCTCGGCCATCGCCGCGCGCAGGTCCCGCCACGGCAGGGGATCGCCGTGGCTGCGCTTGGTCTTCGACGACGGCAGCAGGTAGCGGGCCGGGTTCTTCGCGGTCGGCCCGTAGTAGTCGTTGCTGCCGAAGACGAAAATGCCCGGCCGGTCCAGCAGCGAACCCATCGCGCGCAGCGCCGCCGGCACCGCCTGCGGGTGCGCGAGGTTGTCGCCGGTGTTGACCACCAGGTCCGGGTCGAGGTCCACCAGCTCGGACACCCACCGCTGTTTGGACCGCTGGTTCGGCGTCATGTGCAGGTCGGAGATGTGCAGCACCCGCAGCGGGGCAGTGCCCTCGTCGAGCACCGGCAGCGAGACCTGTCGCAGCGTCCAGTGCCGCCGCTCGATCGCCGCCGAGTAGGTGACCGTCGCGGCGCCGAGAGCGCCCGCGCTGAGCAGAAATCGCCCGAACTTGTTCACCCCACCAACCCTACGTCGACACGGCGGACCGCGTGCCCGGCCCGTGCGCACGGCGGGATAATCGACACATGGCCGAGCTCAAGGACAAGCTGCGGGCGGATCTCTCCGCCGCGATGAAGCAACGCGACACCGTCGTCACCGGAGTGCTGCGAATGGTGCTGGCCGCCGTCGGCAAGGAGGAGGTGGCCGGCAAGCAGGCGCGCGAGCTCTCCGACGAAGAGGTGCAGCGCGTGCTGAGCAAGGAGGCCAAGAAGCGCGAGGAGGCGGCCGAGGCGTTCGGCGGCGCCGGACGCGCGGAGCAGGCCGAAGCCGAGCTCGGCGAGGCGGAGATCATCCGCGGCTACCTGCCGAAGCCGCTGGGCGATGATGAGCTGGCGCAGCTGGTCAAGGACGCCGTGAGCGAGGTCGAGGCGGAACTGGGCGAGCGCCCGGGCATGAAGCAGATGGGCCAGGTCATGAAGGCGGCCAACGCCAAGGTCGCGGGTCGCGCCGAGGGCGGCAAGGTCGCAGCCCTCGTCAAGACCGAACTCGCCAGCTGATCACCAGCTCCGAAGCTCCGGTCCCGCTGGTACAGAACCACAGTTTCAATTGAAACTGTAAATCCCAGGCACGACGGATCACAGTTTCAATTGAAACTGTGGTCGGGGACCGGGCGGAACGCGCAGTGGTGGGCTTGGGGGCGTGAGTGGGGACGGCGGTTCTCACTCACGACCTCTGGCCGCGCGGAGCCGTCAGTCGGCGGCGGTGTTTCGGCGCCAGTAGGCGAGGGCGTAGAGGCGGCGGCGTTCCAGGCCGAGCTCGCGCTGGCAGTGCTCGCGGAGTTCGTGGACGATCTCGGCTTCCGCGCCGATCCAGACGTGCGGGTTCGTACCGAGACTGGCCGCGCGGACCGCGTCTGCGAGCAGCGTGCTGTCCTCGGCGGGGGTGCCGTTGCGGTGCAGCCAGTGCCACTCCACCTGGGCCGCCGAGTTGATCTCCTGCTCTTCCGCAGCGTCGGAGACCTCGGCGAAGACCTGCACCTTCGTCTCGACGGGCAGTTCCTCCAGGATCGCCGACATCGCGGGCAGCGCCGTTTCGTCCCCGACCAGCACGAGCGGGTCCGCGTCGGCCTGCGGCTGGTACGCGGGGCTCGGGCCGACCGTCACGATCTGCTCGCCCGGTGTCGCCTGCACCGCCCACGCGCTGCCCGGGCCGTCGTGGTCGTGCACCACGAAGTCGATCGACAGCTCCTGCCGCTCCGCGTCGAACGAGCGGACCGTGTAGGTGCGCTGCCGGGGCTGCTGCTCGCGGGGCAGCGCGAACACCTCGGCGCGGGTCCGGCCCAGCGGCATCGGCTGGCCCGGCTGCGCCAGGCACAGCTTGATCCGCTGGTCGCTGCCGTTGCTGACGAAGTCGGCGAGCTCCTCGCCGCCGAGCGCGACCCGCACCATCCGCGGCGTGATCCGCTCCGCGGACCGCACTTCCAGCAACCGGTACCGAGATCGCGCGCGCCTGGTGCTCACCTGCGTGTTCGTCACACAACCGAGTCTAAGTGCCTGTCTCGAACCCGTTCTGCGAGGCGGTGCAGGTAGCGGAACCTCAGACGCCGCCTCGGCGCATCAAGGCAAAAGACCAAGAACCAGGATTAAAGACAGGCACTCAGCGTCCGCGCCACGGTCCCGTCCCCGGCACCGCCACGCAAAACGAGCCTGGAAAAACCTCATTGAAATCGTGGAAGTTCTCCACAGGGACCCGGAGTTGTCCACAGGACCGGAAACGATGGTGCGGGCGCCTCCGGTTCGGAGACGCCCGCACTGGTCGGTCACGGCGGGAAGGCGTCCGGCGGGTTGCCGGGCGGATTCGGTTGTTCCGGTGGTGGCGCCGGTGGTTGTTCGGGTGGTGGCTTCGACGGCGCCGTCGGCTGGGGCGGTGGCTTCTCCGGCGAGGGCGGCGGGACGTAACCCGTGCTCACCGACAGCGTCACGGTCTCGCCCGGCAGCGCGAAGCCGCGCGGCGTCTGGCTGACCACCAGGCCCTGCTTGCGCGCGCTGTTCACCGAACGCTCCTGGACCTTGTAGCCCGCCTTCTGCAGCGCGTCGGTGGCCCGGTCCGAGGTCATGCCGACGACGTTGGGCACCTGGAACTCGTCGCCGCCGTTCTCGTAGCGGTCGGTGGTCGGCGGCAACGGCTCGACCGGCAGGCCCTCGTGGATGACGTTCATCGCGTCGAACCAGGTCCGCGCCGGGATCTTGCCGCCGTAGATGTTGCCGCCGTTGGCCCCGCAGAGCCGCGGCGGATCGGAGTCGCAGATGCCCTGCGGCGAGGTGCCGTCGCTGAAGGTCAGCACCGCCCCGGAGTACTGCGGGGTGGCGCCGAGGAACCCGGCGGACTGGTACGACTCGGTGGTACCGGTCTTGCTCGCCAGCGGACGGCTCCAGTGCGCTCCGGACGCCGCCGCGGCCGCCGTGCCGCCGGGCTGGTCGTCCTGGCTCATGCCGACCGCCAGAGCGTTCGCCAGCGGTTCGTCGACGACCTGCTCGCAAGGGTCCTCGGTGATCGACACCGGGTTGCCGTTGCGGTCCAGGATCTGCTCGACCGGCGTCGGCGGGCACCAGGTGCCGCCGCTCATGATCGTCGCGCCGACGTTGCTGATCTCCAGCGGGCTGGTCGGTGCGTACCCGAGGGTGAACGCCCCGATGTTGTGCTGCTTGACGAAGTCGCCCTGCGAGACGCCGCTGGAGCCGTTCGCTCCGATCGGATCACCGGAGGCGGTGTAGTTCTGCAGCGTCTGCCGCATGCCGAGCCGCACCGCCATGTCCACCGTCTGATCCAGCCCGGCGCGTTCCTCCAGCGCGACGAACGCGGTGTTCGGCGAGGTCGCCAGGGCCTTCTGCAGGGTCCGCGGGCCCGGTGACACGCCTTCGGCGTTGCCCACGGTGTAGGGCGCGGTGCCGTTCTTGTAGACCGGCGAGCTGTAGCTGCCCGGAGCTTGGATGGTGTTGTAGATGCCCATCCCCTTCTCCATCGCGGCGGCCGAGGTGAACACTTTGTAGACCGACCCGGCGCCGAACTTGATCACACCGCTGGGCAGTGCGTACGCGGTCTGCCCCTGCGAGGCGTCGAGGCCGAAGTCCCGGTTGGCGACCAGCGCTCGAACCCGGTGCTTCTCCTTGCCGGGTTCGACCACGCTCATCACGTTGGCGATGCCCCTGGTCGTCTTCGGCACGCCCTTCTCAGCAGCGGCCTTGGCGGCAGTGGTGGCCTTCTCGTCCAGCGTGGTGCGGATCGTGTAGCCGCCGGTCCGGAGCTGCTCCTCGGTGAACCCGGCGCGTTCGAGGTAGTCGATGACGTACTTGCAGAAGAACCCGTCGGACGGCCCGGCGCCGACGCAGCCGTTGGGGATGCTCTGCAGCGGCTGTACCAGGCCGAGCGGCGAGTTGTTCGCCTCCTCCGCGGCCTCCGGGGTGATCCGCTGCTGGTCCTCCATCGCCTTGATCACCAGGTTGCGCCGGTCGAGCGCCTCGTTGGGATTGCTCTCCGGGTTCAGCGCGCTGGGGCTGTTCACCATGCCCGCCAGCAGCGCGGCCTGCGCGATGGTCAGCTTGTCAGGGGTGGTGCCGAAGTAGGTGCGGGAGGCGGCGGCGATGCCGTACGCCCGGTTCCCGTAGGGCACCACGTTGAGGTACCGGGTGAGGATCTCCTCCTTGGGCAGCTGCTTCTCGAGCTGGAGGGCGATCCGCATCTCGCGCAGCTTGCGCGCCGGGGTCTGCTCGATGGCCTTGTGCTGCTTGACCGGGTCACCGCCGGCGACCACGTGCACCAGGTAGTTCTTCACGTACTGCTGGGTGAGCGTGGAACCGCCCTGGGAGATGGCGCCGGAGACCTGGTTGGTCATCGCGGCGCGCAGCGTGCCGGCCCAGTCGACGCCCTGGTGGTCGAAGAACCGCCGGTCCTCGATGGCCACGATCGCGGCCTTCATGGTGTCGGCGATCTGATCCGGGGCAGCAGGGGTCCGGTCCTGGTCGAACAGGTAGGAGATCGGCCTCCCGTCTTTATCTGTGACTGTAGTCACAAGCGGAGGTTCCTTGGTCATCAGGTCCGCGGAGATGCTGTTCACCGCATCGCTGGCCCGGTTGGAGACCACGCCGAGTGACCCCGTTATCGGGAACAACAATCCGGCGACCAGTACGCCAGCCAGCACACACAGACCGAAAAGCTTCAACAAGCTGTCCCGGACACGCACTTCGCCAGCCTAAATCGGAACCTGTTCGTGACGGAGTGTTACAGGAGAAGTCCGCCCGATGTGATGAGTTCGAAAGATAACGGAGCGACAACCCTTGGTTGGTTGTGGAACCGAGTGGCTCTACAGTCCGTCTACGTCCAGCGACAGCACTGCTGCGGATGAAGCGTACCGCCGCAGCATCCGGTGCCGGGGGGCTCCGGACGAAATACGGTCGCCGACGATCCAGTGAGGAGCTGGGGGAACTCTATGTTCGAGCAGGGGGACTGGCGGGTAACCGCCGCTTGCCGTGACCAGAATCCGGACCAATTGTTCGTTCGAGGTGCGGAGCAGCGCAAGGCGCGAATGGTGTGCTTCGGCTGCCCGGTCCGCACCGAGTGCCTGAGCGAGGCGCTCGACAACAAGATCGAATTCGGTGTGTGGGGTGGAATGACGGAGCGGGAGCGCCGTGCGCTGCTGCGTCGTCGGCCCGATGTCCGCAACTGGCGGGAATTGCTGGAAGCGGCTCGGCAGCAATACGTCGATTTCGACGAGTACCAAGTGAGCTAGTTCATTTGGGTCGGGCCGGGCAATTCCATCGCGGATTGTCCGGCCCCGTTGCCCGTTATTCACCCGCCAGTCTGCGGCCGATCTCGCGCAGTCCCGTCAAATCGTGCACATCGGACGGAAGTGCGGGAACTCCGACCAGCGCCACTTCCGGGTGAGCTCGGGTGAACCGGGCCAACAACCGCTTCTCCCGTTCGGCGATGGCCACGCGATCGGCGTGCACCCGCAGCGCGGCGGAAGCCATCGGCGCCGAACCATCGGACTCGATTTCTTCAGCGACCGCCGTCGCGCGAGCCCCGGCCAGCCCGGCGAACACCGGGTGCGTCCGGTTGGCGACCAGCCCGACCAGCGGCATCTGCTCGCCGGCCAGGCGCTCCACGAAGTAGGTGGCCTCCCGCAGCGCGTCCGGTTCGGGTGCCGCGACCACCAGGAACGCCGTGCCGGGGGAGCGCAGCAGCCGGTAGGTCTGCTCGGCGCGCTCCCGGAATCCGCCGAAGGTCGAGTCGAAGGCCTGCACGAACCTCGCCGCGTCGGCCAGCAGCTGCCCGCCGATGACCATCGAAACGGCCTTCGCGAAGATCCCGAACCCGGCCCCGACGATCTTGCGCAGTCCCTTGCCGCCGACCCGCGCCGGACTGGACAGCATCTTGATCAGCCGCCCGTCCAGCACGGTGGACAGCCGCTGCGGGGCGTCCAGGAAGTCCAGCGCCGACCGGCTCGGCGGGGTGTCCACCACGATCAGGTCCCACTGGCCGGAGGCCGACAGCTGCCCCAGCTTCTCCATCGCCATGTACTCCTGCGTGCCGGAGAAGGACGTGGAGATCGTTTGGTAGAAGGGGTTGTTCAGGATCTGCTCGGCGCGTTCCTGTCCGGCGTGCGCGAGCACCATGTCGTCGAAGGTGCGGCGCATGTCCAGCATCATCGCGTTGAGATCCCCGGCCGGTTCGAAGCCCTCCGCCATGACCTGCTTCGGCTGGTTGCCGAGTTCCCGCAGGCCGAGGGCCTGAGCGAGCCGCCGCGCCGGGTCGATGGTGAGCACCGCGGTCTTGCGGCCGCGCTCGGCCGCGCGCACCGCCAGCGCCGCCGCCGTGGTCGTCTTGCCCACGCCGCCGGATCCGCAGCAGACGATGACGTGGGTGCTCGGGTCGTCCAGCAGGGCGTCGACGTCGACCTGCGAGGGCCGCAGCGGTTCGCTCATCGGGGGCTCCGGATGCCGTGTTCGGTGAGTATCTCGGCCAGTTCGTAGAGCTCGGCGACGTCGATCCCGGCGGTCAGGTCGGGCAGCGGAACGGTGGGCAGGTCGGTCTCGGCGAGCTGGCGGCGAGCGCTCTCCTCGGTGCGCACCCGGATCGCGTGCTCGATCGTTTCGTGCACCAGCCCGTCGAGCTCGTCGTCTTCCAAGCTGAGCCCGGCGGCTTCCAGGCCGGCGCGAACCTTGTCAGCGTCGACCCGGCCCTCGGCAGCGTCCGTGACGGAATCGTCGGGAATCCGGTTGGGGCGGACCCGGTTGCACAGCACTCCGCCGGGGCGCAGGTCAGCGGCGTCGAGCTCGGCGACCGCCTCCAGGGTTTCGCGCACCGGCAGCTCTTCCAGCAGCGTCACCAGGTGCACGACGGTGTCGCTGGAGTGGACCAGCCGCACCACGCCGTCGCTGTGATCGCGGATCGGCCCGACCTTGGCCAGATCGGCCATGGCCCGGGTGACGTCGAGGAACTTGACCACCCGACCGGTCGGCGGCGCGTCGACCACCACCGCGTCGTAGACGTGGCGGCCGCGTTCGTCGGTGCGGCCGACGCACTCCTTGATCTTCCCGGTGAACAGCACGTCGCGAAGTCCCGGCGCGAGGGTGGTGGCGAACTCGATGGCCCCCATCCTGCGCAGCGTGCGCCCGGCGAAGCCGAGGTTGTAGAACATCGACAGGTACTCCAGCAGCGCCGCTTCGGCGTCGATGGCCAGCGCGCGGAGCTCGCCGCCGCCGGGCGCCGCGGCGATCCACTCCTCGGAGTAGGGCAGTGGCGCGGTGTCGAAGAGCTGGGCAATGCCCTGGCGGCCCTCGACCTCGATCAGCAGCACCTTGTGGCCACCGGTCGCCAGGGCTAGGGCGAGCGCGGCCGCGACGGTGGTCTTGCCGGTGCCGCCCTTGCCACTGACCACATGCAATCGGGCCTGGTTCAGTTCCCCGTTCCAGTCGGTCACGCGATCAGCGTAGGTCCCGGGTCGGTGAAATGTCTGCGGGTCGCCCGGTGAGCCCCGTTCAGATCACGAGCACGCCTCCGCGGCGGCGCCCTCCGAGGTGCGTCTCCTAAGCTGCCCGCATGCAGAAGTGGGAGTACGCGACTGTTCCGCTATTGAGCCACGCGACCAAGCAGATCCTCGACCAGTGGGGTGAGGACGGCTGGGAGCTGGTCTCCGTGCTGCCCGGCCCGACCGGCGAGCAGATGGTGGCCTACCTCAAGCGGCCGAAGGAGGCCTGACATGGGGCGCTGGACTGACCGCCTGGCTGAGCTGGGCATTCCGCTGCCCGACGTGGTGACGCCCGTCGCGGCCTACGTGCCCGCGGTGCGCAGCGGCTCGCTGGTCTTCACCGCCGGCCAGGTGCCGGTGGTCAACGGCCAGGTCGCTGCGACCGGCAAGGTCGGCGCGGAGATCAGCGGCGACGACGCCAAGAAGTACGCCAGGATCTGCGCGCTGAACGCGCTCGCCGCGGTGGACGCCCTGGTCGGGCTGGACTCGGTGGTCCGGGTCGTCAAGGTCGTCGGGTTCGTCGCCTCGGCCGAGGGATTCACCGGGCAGCCCGCCGTGGTCAACGGCGCGTCCGAGGTGCTCGGCGAGATCTTCGGCGAGGCCGGCAAGCACGCCCGCTCCGCGGTGGGCGTGGCGGAGCTCCCGCTCGGCGTCCCGGTCGAGGTGGAGATCGTCGTCGAGGTCGAGTGAGACTTTTCGGATCGAACGCGCGGCGTCGCCCTTTTCGGGTGACGCCGCGTTTTTTTCGGAACACGTCGGGTGATCCACATCGGCTTTTCGGCGGCTGGGCCGCGTACTAGCCGCGTCGACCAGTACGCTGCGATCATCCCGTGACTGGGTTCGCCGGAACCGGTTAGCTCGATCAGGGGGCGATCAAATCCAGTGTGGTGCGAAACGGTCGCTCAGAGGCTTGTGTGATCTCGCCAGTGCGACCAAGGTTCACCTGGACGGGTGTAACTTGAGTCGGGGGACGACACCCGCATCGACGTGGACGAGGCTGGGAGGGGCCGACGTTGGCGGTGCGTGAGAACGACGTGTGCCACGAATTGCTGCTTCGACTCGCCGACCGGTTGCCCGACCGGCATCTGTGGCGCTTCCGCGACTGGCTCGCCGGTGACGCGGCGGAAGTGATCGCGCAAGTGCTCCCGGGCACGCTCGTGCGCGAACGAATCGGCATCGAAGACGACGAACACCGACTGCTGGCCGAAGCCCTGCTCCCGCTGGGAGCCGACCCCGCGATGGTCAACGCGGTCCTCCCCGCGGACCCCGAACCGCTCCCGCAGCACGCGTTCAGCCCCGAGAGCCCCGGCGAGCCGGTCGCCGACTCCGCGCTGCTCGTGCTCGGCGCCACGCTGCGCGGCCGGTCCGGTGTCCGGGAAGTGCGCAGCAGCTGGTGGAGCACCGGTGGTGGCAGCGCCGCCAAGCTGGTGCTGCTGGTGACCGCATCCACCGATCCCGTCGCCCTCACCGGGGAGATTCAACGCGTCCTGCGCGCCCTCGGCGAATCCGAACCCCGAGTCGAGGTGCTCCCACCGGAGCACGAACCGACCGCCTACCACCGCGCGGCGCTCGCCCAATCGGCGCTGGTCTGCGCGGGTGCCGAAGAACTCGCCGGTCGTCGTGGCTGAGCGGACATCCGAAGGAGGCAACGTGGTGCACGTGGCTGAGGGAGTCGGCCCGGAGGACAGGCTGCACAACCTCTTGCTGGCCATGGCCGGGCGGGTGGACGACGACGGGATCAACTCGGCCCGCGAACTGCTGGGCACCGGACTCCCGGACGCCGCGGCGGAATACCTCACCGGCTGCCTGATCGCCGGGCGCATCCCGGTCAACACCACCGAGCAGCACCAGCTGCGCCGCGTCCTGGAGGAAACCCGCTCCGCGCAGGCCCTCGCCGACCGGCTGAACGTGGTGGACGGGGCGTCGACCGGGGAGCACCGCTTCGGCAACCCGGGCGATGTCGACGCGAACCTCGTTGCGGCGCTGGCCCCGGTCACAGCCCGTCTCCAGGGGCTGCGCGGCCTGTGGTGCACGGACCGGACGACCCCGGCTGGCGTGAGCTACGGGGTGGTGCCGCGCCGGGTTCTGCTCGCCGAGGTCGGTACCGACGGATCGACTCCGGCTGTGGCGTATCAGCTGCTCGAGGCCTTGCGCCGGGCTGGGTTGAACTGCTCGGTCGAGGTCTTCGGCAGCGGTACTGAGCTGCCGGAATACCACCGCGAGGCGCTGGCTGCGGCGCACCGCGTGCACCTGGACGCGGCGCCGGCCGAACCGGTTGCGGAGCGTCCGGTGGAGCAGGTGGTTGAGGAGCAGGCTCCGGCTGAGCCGACTCCGGAGCCTGCTCCTGCTCCCGCTCCGGCTCCGGTGAAGGCTCCGGTGAAGGCGCCGGTGGAGCAGGCTCGGGTGGAGCAGGCTCGGGTGGAGCAGACCCCTGTCGAGCAGCACGCTCCGGTGGTTCCGCCGGCTCCCGCGGAGCAGCGCGAAGTGGTTGCGGCGCAGCCGGCCGCCGCGCTAGCGGCACCCGCCGCGGAGCTGCGCAGCGAGCGGAGCGAGCAGCAGCAGAGCGCGGAACCGCAGCGCGAGGCGGAGCCGCAGCGCGAGGAGCTCCGGGCGGTCGCGCGGAGCGCCGAGGCGGTGGCCGAGGGGCCGGGGATGCGCGTGCCCGCGGCGGTCGACGCGAAGCTGACCGACCGGGAGCGCAACCTGCTGCGGAAGCTGCACGAGGAGCTGGCTCAGCGCGAACAGGACCGCTCGGCCCCGCCGCGCCGCCAGAACAGCGCGAACAACGGTGAGGATGGCTGGACGTCGACCATGCCGGGCGGCACGGGCGGCTTCCCCCCGATCGGCGCGGCCCCGGCCAACAACCAGGTCTACGCCCCCCAACAACGCACCTGACCCGAACACCACCGGGCTATACCCAGCACGGCGTAGCCACCAGAGCAAACACCCTTCGGAACGCGCTCCGTCACCCGGGGCGTGGTCAATTTCGCGAGAAATTGACCAC